>CAZRPX010000023.1:0-7973 GCA_964602085.1 uncultured Gammaproteobacteria bacterium | reverse complement strand
GGTATTGGACCAAAAGGGGCAACTCGGCTGGCTTTTTATTTATTAAACACTCCAAAGGCATACGTTGAAGATTTGGCAAATTGTTTGATAAAAATGAAAACGGAAATAAAAATATGTAAATCATGTTTTTCGGTAAGTGAACAAGATATTTGTTCAATATGTCAAGATAATAGGCGTAATAAGACACAAGTTTGTGTGGTAGAAAGAGCCATTGACGTAATGGCAATTGAAAATATGGGTGATTATAAAGGGGTTTATCATGTATTGGGTGGGGTAATAAACCCACTTGAACATGTTGGTCCAGACGAACTAAAAATAGACGAACTGGTTCAAAGAGTAAAAATTATGTTGGCTGACGAAAAGTATCTTAATTGTAGTTTAGAAATTATTTTAGCCACAAACCCAACTATGGAGGGAGAAGCAACGGCTTTGCATATTAAAAAAAGATTAGAAGGATTAAAAATTAAGATTTCTCGAATTGGAAGTGGTTTACCTATTGGGGCAGATTTAGAGTACGCTGATCAAGCAACTTTGTGTCGGGCTTTAGACGGAAGAAGAGACATTTAGGTTGTCAGTACTTCAGTTTGTCAGCTATTCAGTTATTTTTTTTGCTAAAATTGGTTTATATGTCTGATGGTAAAATTTTGAAAGGAATGGTAAAAGGTTTAGGGCAAATAGGAATCGAAACAGCCGAAAAAGTAAGCGAAGAAGGACAAAAAATACTGGAAAGCGTGATAACTGGAAAAGAATTGTTAGGGTTAGAACGAACATCTGATGCTCAATTGGAGCAAAATAAGCAACAGGATAAAATAAGAAGTCAGCAAGAAATAGCAAAAATAAAAGGAGAGATAAATGGCCAGAAAGAGAATCAAAATAATGAAATCAAGACAAAAGAAAGGCCTAGAAATGTAGAAGAAGAGTTAATTCAACTTAGGCGACAAAAAGAGAAGGAAGAAGAAGAAAAACAAAAATATTATGAAGAACAAAGAGAGCAACAAGAAAGACAAAAACAACAAGAATTTGAATATAGTAGCTTAGATGTTGGGTCTTCAAACCCAGCAAAACAAAAAAAGAGTCGGGGCAGTGCCTTTGCTAATAAAAGAAAACACAAACCAGACACATCGGAAATGTCAGCAACTGCTGAATTTAAAGGAAATAAGGTACAATAACAATAGATGCACAATATGTATTTGTATAATACGGCAACAAGAAAAAAAGAAGAACTTAAACCAATAAAAGAAGGAAAAGTTGGTATTTATTCGTGCGGACCAACGGTGTATTCTAGTCCTCATATAGGTAATATGTATGCCTATATTTGTTGGGACATTTTAGTGAGGACATTGAAATATATTGGCTATGAAGTAAATTGGGTGATGAATATAACTGACGTTGGTCATTTGGTCGATGATTCTGATACTGGTGAAGATAAGATGGAAAAAGGTTCTAAAAGTGAAGGTTTATCTGTTTGGGAGATAGCTCAAAAATATCAAACAGAATTTGAAGAAAATCTGAAAGATTTAAATATAAATTATCCAGATGTTTTATGTAAAGCGACAGATAATATAAAAGAACAGATTAATTTAATTAAAAAAATAGAAGAAAACGGTTTTAGCTATCAAATAAGTGATGGAATTTATTTTGATACACAAAAATATATTGATTACAGTAAGTTTGCTAACTTAGATTTGGAAAAAATAAAAAATGGAGCCAGAGTAGAGGTAAATAATGAAAAGAAAAACCCGTCTGATTTTGCTTTATGGAAATTTTCCCCTTTGAAGACTTCGGGGTTACCCAAGAGACAGATGGAATGGCAAAGCCCTTGGGGAGTAGGTTTTCCGGGATGGCATATCGAGTGTACTGCTATGTCGGTAAAATACTTAGGAGAAGTTTTTGATATTCATACCGGGGGCGAAGATCATATTAATATTCATCATACTAATGAGATTGCTCAAGGGTATGGAGCTTTTGGTAAAATGACAGCTAATTATTGGATACATAATGCTTTTATTACTTTTAAGGGCTCTAAGATCAGTAAATCTAGTGGAGGTTTGTATACAATTAGGGACTTAATCCAAATGGGGTATGATCCATTGGCTTATAGATACTTAGTTTTTGGGTCGCATTATAAAAGAGGAATAGAATTTTCAATTGATTCTTTAAAATCAGCCCAGATAGCTTTAAATAAATTAAGAAGTTACAAAACAGAATCTTTGGGAAAAGTTGATGTAGAATTTCAAAAAGAGTTTATTGACAGGTTATCTGATAACCTGGCTACCCCCGAGGCGATTGCTTTGATTTGGAAAATGATGAAATCAGGTTTGGCTCCAGAAATAAAATGGGCAACTCTATTGGATTTTGATAAAGTCTTGGGCTTAAATTTAGCAAATAATAATTCTGATTTTGATATCCCGCAAAAAGTTTTAGAATTAGTTGAAAAACGGAAAAAAGCAAGAATAGACAAAAATTGGACCGAGTCGGACAAATTAAGAAAAGAAATCGAAAATAATGGCTTTCTTGTTGAAGATTTGCAAAATTCCTGTAAAATAAGAAAATTAAAGTAATTGTTAAAATAAGTTTATTATGTTAATCTATTGAGCTCATGAAAGGAAATAAAAATAACTATCAATTAATCTTAGTCTTAAACCCAAAGGTTGAAGATAAAGAAGGTGTTTTAAATAAGGTAACAACCTGGTTGGACACTAATAAGGTTGAAATTAGTCAAGATCATTTAGGTCTAAAAGAATTGGCCTATGAGATAGAAAAAAATGTAAAAGGTGATTTTTGGGCTTTAAATCTAACTTCTGATTCACCAATAAAAATGAAAGAATTGAATCTCTTATTAAATAGAGAGCCAAATATTATTAGATATTTAATATTAAAAGTTTAAGAAATATGGAGGGAACCCCGTGAGTATCGGGGTAAATAAAACATATGCCTAGTAGATGTCTTAATCGGGTAACTTTAATTGGTAATTTAACTCGTGACCCAGAGTTGCGCTATACCCCAAGTGGAATGGCAGTTGCTTCATTTGGTTTAGCTACAAATCGAGTTTGGGTAACAAAACAAGGAGAAAGAAAAGAAGATGCTCAATTTCACCGAATTGTAGCTTGGAATAAGTTAGGAGAACTTTGCTCTCAATTATTATCAAAAGGAAGAAGAGTTTATGTTGATGGAAGAATCCAGTACCGTGAGTTTATGGATGCTGAAAACAATAAAAAACAAATTGCTGAAATTATTATTGACGACATGATTATTTTGGACAATAAAGGATCTAATGGAGAACATGCAGTTGAAGGGGCTGATTTAGCTGTTGGTGAAGCTCCAACTGAATCGATGGATGTAGTTGGTTCTGAAACGGCGGGAAATATTGAAGATATCGTCATCCCAGACGATATTGATACTACCGAAGCTGTCGAAACTCCAAAAGCGACAGAAGAAACAAAAAATGATGAGATGCCATTTTAAATAAAAATATGATAAAAAAGACAAAAAAAGATAATCTTTTGATTGCAAAAAGAAAAGGGAAGGAAAGAGGTTGTTTGTTTTGTAAAACAAAAACTACTCCTCGTTGGGAAGATTATGAACAATATGGGGAGTTTTTATCCCCAAGAGGCCGAATAATCGGATCTCAATTTAGTGGTGTTTGTTCTAAACATCAAAGAAAATTATCTTCGGCAATAAAACAAGCCAGACACTTGGCTTTGATGCCTTTTTTAACTAAATAAGGGTAACTAAAATTAATAACCCTCTCTAAGAATAAGTTTGTTCTTGAGAGGGTTTATTGGTTATAATTAAAAGTAATGAAAGCGAATATTAAAGCTAAATGGGTGATTAAATTTCCAAAAGGCTCTGAAGTACTGGTTAAATTAGATGATAGGGTAGAGGAAAATCAAGTAGTGGTTAGGGCTAATTATTTTAAAGTAGAATCAATAAATTTATCTAATTTTTTTGGTAAATTTAATAGTGATAAAATTCAAGAACTAAATCAAAAACTAAAAGGATCATGGTTTAATAGTGGTGAATTAATATGTTTGACTGGTGGATTTTTCCCTAAAAAAATTTGTTTTCCTATGAGTGGAAATTTTATTGAAATTGACGAGTTTGGATTTTTAAAAATAGAAACTAGAGAAGATAATATAAAAGAAATAATAGCCCCAATTGATAGTATTGTTTCAAAAATTGACATTGATAAGTTGGTGTTAGAGTTTGAAGCTTTGGAGTTTAAAGGTGAAGGATTGGTCGCTGGAAAAGTGTGGGGGAGGTCAGATTATATAGTCATAAATGAAGCAAAAGAATTAACAGCTAATTTAAAAAATAAAATTTTATTTACTAACAATTTATCGAATGGATTTTTACTTAAAGCTGAAGTGGTTGGGGTGGTCGGAGTAATTACGAACAATGAGTTAAAAGAGGAAGATCTTACGACCGAACTACCATTACTTAAATTAGACAATTTGGTTTGGGAAAAATTACTAAAATATCAAGGAACGAATAAAAAAATGTTGATAAATTCTCGACTTGATAGATTATTATTAGTGATAGAATAAATAATGCGTTTGAAAAATATAAGAAATTTGTTTTTAAGTTTAGCTTTGTTAGCAGTTGTTGCTTTGGTTAGCTACAAAATAGGCCAGGGTAATAAAATCATTCCATCGACTTTAGGACAGTTAGATTTGTCTTTAATGTGGAAAGTTAAGGATAAATTATCTACTGACTTTTTAGAAAAAGATAATATGGATAATGTAAAAATGAAGTATGGAGCGATTCAGGGAATGGTAGCGTCTTTGGGTGACCCATATACTGTTTTTTTGCCCCCAGAAGAAAATAAAAGTGCAAACGAGGATTTGGCGGGAGAATTCGGCGGGGTTGGGATTTCTTTGGGATATAGTAAAGATGGGATTTTAGCAGTAATGTCGCCTTTGTCGGGGACACCGGCAGATAAAGCGGGAATAAAAGCGGGTGATTTAATTTTAAAAATTGTAGACAAAAAAAACAATATTGAAAAGGAAACGACAGGAATTAGCTTGACTGAAGCCGTAAATTTAATAAGAGGTGATATCGGAACTGAGGTCGTTTTAACAATGTATCGAGAAAGTAACCAAAAAAGATTTGAGTCTACATTAAAAAGAGATAATATTGAAGTTCCTGGAGTGGAGTTAGAATGGTTAACGGTAGATAATAAAAAAATTGCTTGGGTAAAAATGTCAAAATTTAGTGAAGATTTGTTCACTAAATGGAATGAAATTGTAAACATGATTAATAACGAAAAGAAAGTTTTGGGTAATAATTATGCTGGAATTATCTTGGATCTAAGAAATAATCCGGGGGGTTATTTACAGGCGAGTGTGGTGGTGGCCTCTGATTTTATAAAAGATGGAGTGATTGTTAAACAAGAATCAACAAAAGGAATCACCCAAACTTATAACGTGGAGAAAAATAGAGGAAATCTGTTAAACGATAAATTGGTAGTTTTAATAAATGGAGGGAGTGCCTCGGCTTCTGAAATTTTAGCTGGAGCCCTACACGATTATAAACGAGCTAGTTTGGTTGGTGTAAAAACTTTTGGAAAAGGAACAGTTCAGCAGCCTGAAGATTTTAATGATGGAAGTGGGTTGCATTTAACTATCGCAAGATGGTTGTTACCTAGTGGTAAAAACATCCACAAAGAAGGTATTTCTCCTGATATAGAAATAATAGAATCAACCGATTCGGCTCAAAAAGATGTTCAACTTGAAAAAGCCAAAGAAGTTGTTTTGGAAAAATAATTGGTTAGAATATTTAAGTAATTATTTGTTAATAGTGATTTAAAAAAATATGAAAACACAAAAAATTAGGTCATTATTATTGATTTTATTATTAATTGTAATTTTGATTACAGGTGGGGTAGTTTTGGGAATTTTTTTGAGTAAAAATATTATTAAACCTAAGACGATAACCGAAACAAAAATAGAGGTGGTTGATGAAGAAACTGTCGTTACTAGAGTGGTTGAAAAGGCTAATGATAGCGTGGTGACGGTAGCAATTAGTAAAGATGTCTTAAATAACTCTTTAGATGTCTTTAGACAAATGTTTGGTGTATATGAGGAAAAAGTAGAGTCAACTAATATTGAGAGAGATATTGGGACTGGTTTTATAATTAGTGAAGACGGGTTGATTGTAACTAATAAACATGTAGTTTCAGATCTGGGGGCGAAATATAAAGTCGTAATTGGAAAAGATGAAACAGTTGAAGTGGTTAATATTTATCGTGACCCAGTGAATGATTTGGCTATTATTAAGGTTAATAAGTCTGGTCTAAAACCCGTAGAGATGGGAGATTCGAGTAAGCTTAAGGTTGGACAAACTGTAATTGCAATTGGTACTGCTTTGGGAGAATTTCGATCAACAGTTACCAAAGGAGTTATTTCTGGTTTAGGAAGAGGGATTACTGCTGGAGGGGTGGGGATAGGAATGGAAAAACTAGAAGATGTAATCCAAGTTGATGCGGCGATTAATTCGGGTAATTCAGGTGGACCGTTATTTGATTCATCTGGCAAAGTTATTGGAGTTAATGTGGCCGTTTCTCAAGGAGGTCAAAATATCGGTTTTGCTTTGCCTATAAATTTGGTTAAACAATCGGTTGATAATTTCAAAACGACAGGGGAATTTGATAGACCATATTTGGGGGTTTCGTATCAAATAGTTTCTAAAGAAGCAGCTTTGTTAAACGAAGTTCCAGCTGGGGCTTATATCCAGTCAGTTATTGATGGTAGTCCAGCCAAAAAGGGAGGATTAAAAATAGGAGATATTATTACTGAAATTGATGGCAAAAAAATAATTGATATGAAGGATACTTCAATTGCAGGAATTGTTAATCAAAAGAAGATCGGGGATCTTCTTAAAATAAAATATTTTAGAGATAAAACAGAAACTGAATTAGAAGTAAAACTGGAAAAGAAAAATTAAAGAACAGTAAGTTCCAACAAAAGATCTTCTAGGTGGCCTTGCATTATTTCGTCTAAGTTATTGAAAGACTTGTTGATTCGATGGTCTTTGATTTGATTTCTGGGATAATTGTAGGTACGAATTTTGTCGGCTCGAGTAGACTGACTAATATTTGATCGACCTCCAGCAATTTCTGAGGCCTTTTTTTCTTCTTCAATTTGCCAAAGTTTATTTTGTAGTAATTTTAGGGCTATTTCTCGATTTTGTTGTTGATAACGTTCAGTGCGGACATCAAACATTAAACCGGTGGGTTTGTGGACTAAATGAATAGCCGTAGAAACTTTGTTAACATTTTGACCTCCATTACCACCAGCTCGACAGGCAGTGATTACAACATCGTCCATACTAAAATTAATTTCTTTTGAGTCAATTTGTGGCATGATAGCAATAGAAGCAGTTGAGGTTTGAATTCGACCTCGCTTTTCGGTGGTAGGAATTCGTTGAACTCGATGTGTCCCGGCTTCATATTTCAATTGGTTATAGGCGTCAAAACCAGAAATTTGAATTATATGGTCATCTATTTGGGAAACTTTCCAACCAACTTTATTAGCATAGCGAATATACATGTTCATTAAATCGTTGGCCCAAATAGTAGCTTCTTGACCACCAGGACCGGGGTAGAACTCCATAATGGCAATGTTGGGGTTGAGGGTAGGCATATATTAGTTATAAAGTTATAAAGTTATAAAGTAGAAAGTTATAAAGTTTTAAAGTATAGAAATTAACTAAAATAAAAAACCGCCAAATTGTAAAAATTAAAGCGGTTTTTAGAATAGCTAGTTAGATTTTTTAGATTTTTTTTCTTTGGATTTTATAGCTTTGTCAGAAGCAGTTTTTTTTCCTTTAGCAACTTTTTCATTAAACTTGTCTATTCGTCCTTTAATGTCGACAAATTTTTGTTGACCAGTATAAAATGGATGACATTTTGAACAAACGTCAACTTCGATTTTTTCAACAGTTGAACCAGTGGTAAATTTATTACCACAAGC
>CAZRPX010000022.1:0-8607 GCA_964602085.1 uncultured Gammaproteobacteria bacterium | reverse complement strand
ACATGAGGACCAGTGCAAACTTCTTTGGAAAAAAAGGAATCTTTTGGTCCGACAGTGTAAACACTTACAATTTCGGGGTATTTGTTACCAAAAAAAGCAATGGCACCTTCTTTTTGGGCTTGGGTAAAAGCCATAGTTTCTTTGGTGACAACTAAGCTGGCTTTAATTTGTTGATTAATCAGGTCAGACACTTGTTTTAATTGTTCATCGGTTAATTTCTCGTCATGAGAAAAATCGAATCGAAGTCGGTCAGCAGTAATATTTGAACCAGACTGTTGAACATGCTCCCCTAAAATTTTTCTTAAGCTTTGGTGGAGCAAATGAGTGGCGGTGTGATATTTAGTAATAATTTCAGAATTATCTGCTAGACCAGACTTGAATTTGCCAGCAGATAAAGTTTGAGATTGCTTGATATGCATGGCTTTAGCATTATCAAATTCTTCTCTATCTAAGACTAAATTATTTTTTTTCAATTCTTCTTCAATCATCTCAACAGGAAAACCAAAACTTTCATATAAAGTAAAGGCTTCTTTGCCGGAAACACTTTTATTTCTTTCAATTAATTTATTAATTTCTCGAAGACCATTGTCGAGAGTTTTTCTAAACTTATTTTCTTCGGCGTCTAAAATAGAAATTATTTTATCTCGATTCTGATTTAACTCGGGGTAGGTTCCGGCATAATTATCTTGGTTATCCAAAACTGTGTTGGCAATTTGAGAAATAAAATTAGTATTGACCCCAATAATCTTTCCCTGACGAATTGCTCTTCTAATCAAACGACGTAAAACATAACCAGCTTCTTTATTACTGGGCTCGACTCCGTCGGCAATAATAAAAACGGCGCTGCGAATATGATCGGCAATAATACGGATTGATTTAGTATATTTATTGTCAATATAATTCTCTCCCGAAATTTGTTCAATTTTTTTTATTATTGGTTGCCAGATATTGGTTAAGTAATCATCGGTAAAGCCACACCAAATAGCAAGATTGCGTTCGACCCCATAGCCAGTATCAACATTTTTTTGGGCCAATAATTCGTATTCACCACTAATAGTTTTGTTATATTGCATAAAAACATCGTTACCAATCTCGACAATTCTCTCTTTTTTACAACCAATTTCAAAATCTATAGGACCTTCTTGAGGGTTAAGATCAATAAATATTTCAGTATCTGGACCACAAGGACCGGTAACACTGGCTGGGCCCCACCAATTATCTTTTTTGGGTAAATAATGAATTCTCTCCTCTGGAATTCCTTGTTTTAACCATAAATCATGAGAGTCAGTGTCTTTTGGAGCATCGTTATCACCAGCAAAACAAGTAACGTGAATTTGTTCAATTTTATATTGTAAATGTTTAGTTAGAAATTCAAAACTCCAAGGAATCATTTCATTTTTAAAATAATCTCCCAATGACCAGTTACCCAACATTTCAAAAAATGTATGATGAAATTTATCACCTACCTCGTCAATATCCCCAGTTCTAACGCATTTTTGAACATCAACTAATCGTTTACCTAATGGATGTGGCTGACCTAAAAGATAGGGTACTAATGGATGCATACCCGCTGAAATAAAAAGTGTACTGGGGTCGTTTTCAGGAATTACACTAGCCGAAGGGATTTCGACGTGTTGTTTAGAGACAAAAAACTGGATAAACTTTTCTTTTAATTCACGGGCTGTCATAGTAAGGATTATATCATCAGCCTGTCAGAACTTCAGTTAACCAGCTAATCAGAAATACAATTATTTCGGTAAATTAAGTTACAGAATTTGTTTAGATTATATCTATTGAAACAAATTTATTTTTTGGGTTTAATAAAAGTTTTTGGAACGGGCTTTTTGGGTTTAATAAACACAGGAATAATTTCTTGTTTTTCTGGAATTACAGTTGCAGTCGCCAATATTTTTTTGGGGACAACTTTGGTTGAGGGCTGTTTTTTAGAATAAGAATTTTGGCTATTATCTTTTATTAGATTGTCAAAAAAATCTTTAATTTTTTGGGATAATTTTTCAAAAACTTCAGTTTTATTGTTTTTGTAAATTATTATGGCAATAATAGCTCCAATAACAGCACCACACAATAATCCAAAAACAAATCCGGAATTAGGATCACAATTACAATCACGATTTTGACAATCGCAAGAGTTATTCATTTTTTTTATCTTTCTTATCAAATAAATTATTAAAAAAACTAAATCCATTTTTAAAACCCATGACAAATTCTGAAATTGAACTAATCGGTTTGGCAACAGAACTAGTAATACTTTGGGTATCGTCAAGGATTTTATTTGTTTTAACCAGAGTTGTCTTAAGCTCTTTAAATATCTTTATTAACCAAACTCCAGAAGCAATAATTGTACCAGTGATTAGAATAAGACTAGAGATAATTACAATTTGAGTGATATCCATATTAATTAAGTATAAACTATTTAAATATTAGAGTGAAGATTTGATTACTTTGTTTAGAATTGTTTGCTTGCCATTTGGTGAAGTTGACTCGACGACAATATTATTATCCCCAGAATTTAAACTTATTTTTTTCTGAAATGTTCCGTTAATATCAACTAAAATTAAATCGTCGTTGATACGAACTGTAGATTCTGGATCGGTAATTCCACTAATCTCAATCACTGAACCAGAAACAGTCGCTTCAAGCGGCCAGACAATATCAAGCTTGGGTGGCTGATGAAACTTAACATATTCAGATGTTAGGTAAACTAAAAAAAACAAAACAACTAAAATTAAGGAAACCATAAAGGTGAACCTAGGAGTAAAAGAAAACAACAATGATTTTTTATTTTTTATCTTTCTTTTTTGGTCAAAATCACGACGAAAAAGAGACAAAACCTCTTCCCCATTTAAGCCTAAATAGTCAGCATAATCTTTTATTATCAATGAACAATAAGGTTCTTGAGGGAAACAAGCTACAGTTTCAGTTTCGATGGCTTCTAAATATTTTACGGGAACTTTAATTTTTTTAGAAATATCAGCTAAATCCCATTCTTTATCAAGTCGAGTATTTTTGAGGAGTGAAGAAGCACAAAACATATATAAATTTATTCAAGATTATCTTGAGGAGTATTGTGTTCAATTAAAATTTCTCGAGGTTTTGAACCATTGGATGGACCAACAATACCAGCTTGTTCAAGTTGGTCTAAAACTCGAGCGGCTCGAGCATATCCTAGTTTAAGACGTCGTTGCATCAATGATGAAGATGCTTTACCTGAATCTCGAACTAATTTTACAGCTTCGTCAAACAAAGGATCGTGGTCTTCTTGAGGAGAAGCTCCGATAGACCCCAAACCGTGCCCAGAGGTGGTTTGACTTGTAATTTCACTATTGTATTGTGTAGTTTGTTGGCTTTTTAAGTTTTCAATTAAATTATTTAATTCTTTATCTGAAACATAACAACCTTGAACCCGAACTGGTTTAGCCAACTCAGGAGGCAAATAAAGCATGTCTCCCCTACCTAATAATTTTTCTGCACCGGGGGTGTCAAGGACAACCCTGGAATCAGTAACGGAAGCAACCGCAAAAGAGATTCTTGAAGGAATATTGGCTTTGATCAAACCGGTAATAACATTTACAGAAGGTCGCTGAGTGGCCAATACTAAGTGAATTCCGACAGCCCTAGCCATTTGGGCTAAACGACAGACATTGTCTTCAACTTCTGAAGGAGAAAACAACATTATTTCGGCTAATTCATCAATAAAAATGACAATGTAGTGCATTTGTTGAAATCCAGACAAATTGTTGTACCCTTCTATATTTTTTACCCCAACTTCGGTAAATTTTTTATAACGATCTTCCATTTCTTTGACAGCCCACTTAAGTGCAGAAAGGACTTTTTCTGGTTCAACTATAACGTCGGTTAAAAGATGAGGAATTCCGTTATAAGGAGTTAATTCAACTCGTTTTGGATCGACCATAATCATTCTAACTTCTTGAGGAGAGGCCCTAAATAATATACTAGCGATCCAAGAATTGATACAAACAGACTTTCCAGAACCAGTTTGACCAGCAATAAGGACGTGAGGCATTTTGGTAATATCGCCGACTTTTGGATGACCAGCAACATCTAGGCCTAAAGGAACTGTAATTTTATTTTTGGCATTTTTCATAGCATCAGACTCAAGCATTTGACGGATAGGAACCACCTCTAGAGATCGATTGGGAACCTCGATACCAACTCTGTCTCGACCCGGGATTGGAGCTTCGACTCTAATCATCCCACCAGGAGCGGCTAGGGCCATGGCTAAGTCATTACTTAAACTCATTATTTTGGCTAACTTTGTCCCCAAAGCAACTTCAAGAGCATATTGGGTGACTGAAGGGCTTTCGTTAAACTCGGCAACCCTAGCAGTAATACCAAATGACTCAAGAGTTTGTTCGATTATTTGGGCATTTTTGCGGATATCACCCCTATCGGCTTTTGCCCCAGGAGTGTTGTCAAAAATATCAATAGAAGGATATTGCCAGACAGGATAATTTGAAACATCAAGAGAATTATTTTGGTTGACTGGCTGATTTATCATGGGTTTGTTTAATACAGGAGGAATATTAACGACATTTAAGTCGTCTTTTTCTTTTTTACTTTGATTGTTGTTTTCTAGTGGTAATTGCGATTTAAATATCTTTTCTTTATTAAGAGATTTTTCTTTAAAATTTTTGACATTACCAATAGTATATTTTTTAACTAATTTAAATACATTGGTAAAAAATTTTATGACTTGTGCCAAAGAAGTGTCAAAAAGGATGACAAAACCGGCAATAAAAGTAAATATAAAAATAAAAAAACTAGTGATATTACTACTAAAAGCGGTAGCTAATTGGATAAAAATGAAATTACCAACCACTCCTTGATTAAACAAACTAATAAGAGAAACGAACATAATCAAAAAACCCAAAAAAACATTGAAATCTTTTAGGGGGGTTTTAATTTTGGCAAATAAAAAAGCGGTTAGTAATAACAAAAAAGAGATAAAAACAGCGCCAAAACCAAAATATTTATTTAAATATTGGTTGATAGTTACAGGAATAGGGCCTGTTTCCAAAAATGAAAAAACCGAAATGATTGTTAAAATTATAAAAAATATAAAAAAAACTGTTTGAACTGTTTCCGGTTTTAACCTTAAGCGAGGAATTATCTTTTTTTTCTTTCGACCACGTTTAGCCATAAACTAGTATATAGTATTTAATTTCTAATATCGAATTTCTAATTTCTAAACTATTTTTTCAAAAATAGAATCAAGAGAAATAATTTCACTTTTTTCTTCGTTCCGTTTTTTTATTTCTATACCACCATTTTCTAGGCTTCTTTTACTTAGCACCAATCTTGCGGGGGTCCCAATTAGATCAGCATCGGCAAACTTAATACCGGCAGTCACATCTAATCTGTCATCGTATAATACTTCGATATTTTTTTCTATTAGTTTTTGGTAAATATCGACTGATTGTAATTTAATTTTTTCATCGTGTAAATCAAGACCAATCAAGTGAATTTGATATGGAGCAATATTAGCGGGCCAAATAATCCCTTTATTGTCATGACAAGATTCAACAATAGCCCCCATAGTTCGAGAAGGGCCAAGTCCATAGCAGCCCATTTCAACAATTTTTTCTTGACCATTTTTATCTGAATAATAAAAATTAAATGACTTTGAATATTTAGTTCTCAATTTAAAGATATTACCAACCTCAATTGCTTTTACTGTCTTAAGATTGTCGTTTCCGCACTTGGGGCAGGTTTTTTGAATGTCAATAATTTCTTTATTGATAGCTAATTGACATTTTTCACATAAATAAATAGTATCTTCCCCACTTTCACACAATGTTTGAAATTCATGGGAATATTGGCTGAAACTACCACCAGAAGCAAAAGTTAAAACAGTTATATCACCAATACCTAGTCGTTTATAAATTTCAAAATACGCATGTTTAACAATCTCGTAATATTGATTTAAATCTTCTTCATCAGTATGAAAAGAATAAAGATCTTTCATGTTAAATTCCCTACCACGTAGTAATCCAGATTTAGCTCGAGCTTCATTTCGAAATTTGTTTTGAATTTGGTAAACGTAAAAAGGAAGGTCGCGATATGAAAAAATATATTTTTGGGCCAAAGGAGTAACTACTTCTTCATGAGTTGGATTGAGGACTAAATTAGTACCTCCTTGACCCTTAAGATGAAAAAGAACATCCATAGTATGCCTTCCTGTTGTAACCCAACTCTCTTCTTGTGTCAGTGCTGGCATTAAAATTTCTTGGCCACCAATTTTATCCATTTCTTCCCTAATAATATTTTGAATTTTGGTTAAGACTCGAAGGCCTAAGGGGAGATAATTGTAAACTCCAGATATTTCTTTTTGAATAAATCCACCTTGAGTTAATAACCTAGCATTGACACTATCGGCGTCAGAAGGAGTTGATTTAGAAGTTTTTCCAAATAGTTGTGAATATCTCATGAACCTATTATAACTTATTTCTATACTTCAATTACCAAAGGTAGCACCATTGGTTGGCGGCCGGTTTTTTGATAAATAATTTCTTCGATATAGCCTTGAAGTTCTTCTCGAATAAAATCAAAATTTGCTGGAGAACTGGTAACTTGATTAAATTTATTACCAATTTCTTGTTTGAGAAAATTAATGAGATCGGTATTTTCTTTTACAAAAACAAAACCTCGACTCAAAATAACAGGATCTTTCTCAAGTTTACCGTTGGCTTTGTTAATTAATAAAACGACTGAAAACATGCCATCATTGGCTAATACTTTTCGATCACGAAGTACAGTAGTTCCCACATCGCCAACTCCAAAACCATCAATCAAAACTTTTCTAATTGAAATATGAAATTTGGTGTCAAAAGTAGCATTGCTATAAAAAGTAGTAGTGGCATCAAAGTCAGGCATAATCACTTGTTCTTCAGTATAGCCAAGTTTTTTGGCCATACTTTGATAACTTTTTAGATGCCTAAAATTACCACCAATTGGTAATAAAAATTTTGGCTTAAGTAAACTTATTAACAAGGCATGTTCTTTTTGATAACCATGACCGGAAACATGCAGCTCTTCTTTTTCACCATAAACTACTTCAGCTCCCATTTTCGAAAGGACATCAATCATGGTGTAGATGTTGGAGGTAGTTCCTGGAATATAATCAGGAGACGAAAATATTACTTTATCACCAGATTTAATTTTTATTCGATGTTTGCCCATAACCATTTTACTTAAGGCTGAGTCTGGCTGACCGGCAAAACCGGCAACTAAAAATATGAGTTTATTTTCGGGAAAATTCTTGGCGCGCTCAGGAGGAATTATGTCAGAATCATTAAGAGTCAAATATTTTAATTCTTTGGCTATATTAATTGCTTTTTCGACTGAAAAACCAACAATAACAATTTTTCGACCAACACCTTTGGCATACTCTATTGCTTGTGACCAGCGGACAATATTACTCGAAATTGAGGTAACAAAAACTCTTCCTTTAGCAGAAATTATTTCTTCTTTAAAATGTTGAGCAATGGAGCTTTCGGATGGAGAAAAACCTTCATGATCAGAACCTAAACTATCCGACATTAGAGCTAAGACTTTTTTTTCACCAATCCTAGCGATATGGGCAAAATCTGGACCTTTGCCATCAAGAGGAAAAAGATCGAATTTAAAATCACTCCCGTGATAAAAAATACCAATTGGGGTAGTAATAGCAAAATGGTAAGTATCAGGAATTGAATGAGTAACCCTGATTGGGTCAACATTAAAAACTCCTTTTTGAATGGCAACGTTGTCTTCATAAACTGTCAAATTGGCCCTAATATTTACTTCAGTAAGACGTGATTCAATAAAAGCAGCCGCCAAACGAGGAGCGAAAATAGGTATATTATTCCCCAAAATTGGTAAAATAAATCGAATTGCCCCAATATGGTCTTCGTGACCATGAGTAATAAAGATACCTAATATACGGTCTTTTTTATCTTCCAAATAGTGAGTATCAGGAATTTGAAGATCAACACCAAAAGCGTCCTCTTCGGGGAAACCAACTCCACAGTCAACAATAATAATTTGGCTTTTTGAGGCATCACCATTGGGGATAAACTCATAAACAAACATGTTTTGGGTAACATCCCCAAAACCACCAAGTGAACTAATCCGAACTGAATTCAGATTTGATTTAAACTCCCTCACTTGATTGGGAGCTTGTGTAAATTTTTGATTTTTAATCATAATATTTTTAAATTTTTAAAATTAGTGGACTTACCACTGTGGCAAAAAAGTCTTGACATTTGATTCGTCAATAACAACTTTTTTATATTTTCCTTCAAAGATTAATTTAGCAGTTTTGCGACATAAACCTTCGATGTTTCGCTGTAAGGTTCGGACTCCAGCATCAAAACCCAGTGGACGAACAATTTGATTCCACATATTAGGTTCGATTACCAACTCTTCAGGTTTGAGTCCAGCAGATTCTATGGCTTTGGGGAAAATATAATCTCGACCAATAGTAATTTTTTCTTCATCTGTATAAGAAGGCATTTGGATTACTTCAAGACGATCCATGACTGCGGTGGCAATCCGTGAAGTATTGTTGCAGGTAGCGCAAAAAAT
>CAZRPX010000021.1:0-8777 GCA_964602085.1 uncultured Gammaproteobacteria bacterium | reverse complement strand
ATAAATACAGGAATATCTGGAGGAATAAATGATCTTGATATTGGTGATGTAGTCATAGCTGATAAAGTTGTCCAACACGACATGGATACAACGCCATTAGGAGACCCAGTCGGGATGATCTCTGGTATTAATTTAATTCATATACCTTGTAGTAAAAATATCGTAGAAAAATTAGACGATGTTTTAAATAAAGAAAAAATAAAACATAAAATGGGGACTATAGCTACGGGAGATCAGTTTATTTCTAGTACTGAAGACATAGAAAGAATTAATAAAGAATTTAGGGCTATTGCCTTTGATATGGAAAGTAGCGCGATAGGTCAGGTGTGCTATGTAAATCAGATTGAGTATGGAATTGTTAGATCTATCTCGGACAATGGGAATGATAATGCTGGACAAGATTTTGCAAAATTTTCAAAAAATGCCGCAAAAGTTAGTGCACTGGTGGTAGAAAAGTTTTTGGATAGTATAAATGATAATAATAAATAGTTTTTAAATTTTTGAGTTTATCATCTATTACAAATATCAATGTTATACTCCAATTAATTTAAATTTATTTATTGTTTAAAAAATAATTTTTATGAAAAAAGTTTTAATAATTGTTGGGGTGTTATTAATTTTAGGAGGTGGAGTATTTTTCTTTTTATCATCAAAAAATGGAAACGATAATAAAGAACAGGTTGTTTTGAATCAAACTCTAGAAATTTCGACTAAGTATTTAGCGTTGCGATATCAAACTGATAATGTATTGATAAACGCTAAGGATTTTGGCTCTTACGATAAATGGAAAGAAGAGATGTCAAAAATAATTAATGATTGGCAAAAACTAGAAAACGAAGCGATACAACTTGAAAAAATAGCCGAGACTCTTCCCTCTCAAGAAATTAGTTTACAACTAAATAAACCAATTTATGCTTATGATCGAAACGAAATTTCTAATGTTTTTGATAAAGCACCAGCCGGTAAAAAAATAGCTACTTTGGCCAAATATTTAGGGGTCGATGCCAAAAGAGCTCAGTTGATTTTGAATCAAGACCAAGATCAAGTGACAGCTGATGCCTGGAATAATGCTGGTGATACTTTACAAAAACTAGAAACGAGTGCAATAGTGATTAAAGATGGTTGTAAGGTAGCTGGTTTTGTGGGGACGACAGTATTGACTGGTGGAAGCGCGGCTTTGATGACCGGGTCTACACTGGCCAAGGTGGCGGTAGTAGTTAGTGGGGCCGATTTGACACTTGAGGTAGGTAGTGATGCGGCAACTATTGCTTTAGGTAATCATAATAAAATTTCAGCAATTGCCAATGATGCTCGAAAAATAACAGAACCATTGGCAGGAATATTAACTATTAGTACAATGCCAGGAAATTTAACTAAAGGGATCGAAAAATTAAATGCTATTACTTTTACGGCTGAACAAATTAACAGCGGAGCACAAGATGGAAAAATAATTGGAATTGAAATCCCTGAAGTAAAAATTGAACTTAATAATAAGTTTGAAAATATAAAAAAGTACAAAACACCTGTTTATGTGTCAAAAATTGACCCGAGTGAAATTGATAAATGGGTAAGTGAAAATAATATTAATTCTCAAATCGATACAAAGACTGAAATAGAAACAGCTTTAAATTTAAATGAAATTACAAAAATTAGTGAAGAAAAACAAGATGATTCAAAACAAAAACTAGCAACTAATAATAGTGACCTTGATGGAACTCACTGGAAGGGAGTATTGGTAAATGTTTCGGGAGGAGATGGAAAAAAAAGATCTAATGATTTTGAAATAACTTTAAATAAGGATGGTAGTGCGACTTTAAACAGTAAAGATCAAGAGAATGAAGAAGAAGATGAAGAAAATGGTGAAGATGGCTTACCTAGAAATTGGAGTCAAGAAGGTAATAGTATAAAAATATTTGGCGAAAATAAAGAGAGTGGTTATTATGTTTTTGAAATTTCTGGAGACACTTTAGTCTTTAGTAAAATTGTAGTTGAAGGAAAAGATGTAATGGCTGGGTCTGAATTTATGGGTGGAATAGCCCCAATTGGGATACTTTATAAACAATAAAAATTGATTAACTTTACAGGCTAGTATATTATTTAGTTAATGAAAAACAGAAATCCGTTGTTGGTGTTTTTGTTAAGTATTTTAACAGGGGGGATTTATAGTTGGTATTGGCTGGTTAAGACAAAGGGTGAAATGAATAAACTAGGTGAGAAAATTCCAACTGCCTGGATTTGGTTAATTCCAATAATTGGTAATTTTTGGTGGTTATGGAAGTACGCTGAAGGGGTAGAAAATGTGTCAAAGAAAGAATTAAATTTATTTTTAACACTTCTAGCTATGTATTTACTTGGGCCAATCGGAATGGCAATTGTACAGGAGGCATTTAACCGTTCTACACAAGCAACTCCGAATGCTAATTTATCATCATCACCCTACCAACCAGGAACTTCAGTTCTGCCACCAGTACCACCAATTAAAACCCAAAATTCTGAAACAACATTACCACCCAAAAAAGTAGAATAATTATTGATTGCCACTAGACGAGATAGGTGTTTTGATGATAATTTATATATATTCATAATTAAATAAGGAGGAAAAATGATAGTACTAAAATTTGGAGCAGTTTGGTGTTCAGGTTGTTTAGTAATGAAACCAAGATGGAAAGAAATTGAGTCTGAATTGCCGTGGTTGAAAACTGAATATCACGATGCTGATGAAGAAGTTGAATTGACTAAAAAATATAATATAACGGATTATCCTTGTTTTATTTTTCTTGACAAAAACGGTGGAGAAATTTATAGAGATTATGGAGAAATTGAAAAGAAAAAATTAATAGAAACGGTGGAGAAATATAAAGATTTATAAAATGAAAAAATTTTTTTTAACTTTAGGACTAATATTATTTTTAGGGTTATTTATTTTAAGCCCAGTAAAAGCTGAAAATAATAAGGTAGAAATAAAACTATTTTACGATGAAGGCTGTCCTCATTGTGCTCTTGAGAAAGATTTTTTGAAAGAAATAAAATTAAAATACCAAGAAAAAATTTTAATTGAAGAATACGAAATCTATTACAATCAAAAAAATGCCAATATTTTTAGCGAATTAATCAGTAATCTAAAAATAGAAACGGCTGGGGTTCCCCTGTTATTAATAAATGAAGAATATGTTTTGGGATATGAGGGTGATGATACTACTGGAGTAATAATCGAAAATAAAATAAAAAAAATATTGGGAACCGAAGAAATAGAAGAAAACAAGCCAAATCCAGTTTATTTAAATATCTTTTCAAAAAAAATTGATCTTAAAAGTGTTTCTCTACCAATAGCGACGATACTAATTGCTTTTGTAGACGGCTTCAACCCTTGTGCTATGTGGATATTGGTATTTTTGATAACCATGTTGATAAATATGAAGGATAAGAAAAAGCTATATATCTTGGGAACTACTTTTATTTTTGTTTCTGGATTAATGTATTTAGTCTTTTTATCAGCTTGGTTTAATTTTTTTAAGTTTGTGGGTTATGTCTATTGGATAAAAGTAATTATTGGAATTGTAGCGATAATTTCTGGAATAATGCACATCAAAAGTGGACTATTTTCTAAAGGAGAATGTAAAGCTACGAATCAAAATCAACGTCAAAAAATTATTAAAAAAATAAAGGAGGTACTGAATCAAAAAAAATTATTTTTGTCATTAATTGGAATTGTTAGCTTAGCAGTATCGGTCAATTTGGTTGAGATTGTTTGCTCGGCGGGATTACCGGCAGTATATACAAATTTACTATCAACGATAAAATTAACAACTTTTGAATATTATTTTTATTTACTGTTGTATGTATTAATCTTTATGTTGGATGATTTGTTAATTTTCTTTTTGGCGATAAAAACATTTGAAGTTAGTGGAATTAGTAAAAAGTACACAAAAATGTCAGGGATTGTGGGAGGGTTTATTATTTTGATAATTGGAGTTATTTTGATAATAAAACCAGAACTTTTGATGTTTGGTTATTAAATTTATCCTTGTGAAATAACTATTGACAGATTATTTATTTAAGTTATAATGAATATATATTCATTTATAATTTTAATAAAGGAGGCAATATGCCAAACAGAGATCAAACAGGACCTGTTGGTCAAGGACCATTAACAGGTCGAGGTTTTGGACCTTGTGGTGGTGGTAGAGGCTTAGGTAGAGGTTTTGGTCGCGGTCGAGGATTCGGTCGTGGATTAGGCCGATACTTTGGTTGGAACGAACCACAAACCAAAGAGGAACAAGCTGAAGCTTTAGTTGACTATCGAAAAGCCCTAGAAGAAGAGCTTGAGGATGTTAAAAAGCAAGAAGAGGGATTAAAATAAATTATGGTTAGGCCCAAAAATCCTAGACATTTAAGATTTAACCCCGGGGTAATGTATTTTAAACCTCGGGGTGTTCCCTTGTCAGAATTAGAAGAAGTAGAATTGTTAAGTGATGAACTTGAATCTTTAAAATTACACGATGTTGATGGATTAGACCAAATTGAAGCGGCTAAAAAAATGAATGTGTCTCAACCTACTTTTGGAAGAATTTTAGATAAAGCATATAAAAAAATTGCTGAGGCAATCATTGGCGGAAAAGCAATCAAAATAATTGAAAATTAATAATATTATGACTAAGAAAAAAAATAATCAAAAAAAATTTTTAACTATATTGTTGGCATTTGTTTTGATAGTAAGTTCGACAATAATTTTAAATTTGTTTGACAATAATTTAGGTTTAAAGAAAAATTTAAAAATTAATACTATGTTGATGTTGATTGAGTTTGAAAAAATTGATGGAGTAGTCCAGTGGGAAAAAGAATTAGATAAAAGGTGTTTGACGGCTTTAGTTAAAGTTCAAGATAATGTAATTGAAGAAAACCCTGAGGTTTTTAAAAGACTCGCTGATAAGGGTTATGAAATAGCTGGTGGTTATGATATTGCTCCTTTTTGGGATATGCCCTACGATGAACAATATAAATATTTAAAAGCTTCAAAAGATTTGGTAGAAAAAGTTACTGGAAAGAAAATGAGGGTATTTGGAAGTCGATATTTTGCTTATGACGAAACGACTTTAAAAGCGGCTCAAGATTTGGGGATTGAATATATTTTAGGTCGTGGAGTAAATGATGTTGAGGCAACTATTTATCAGCCAGAAGAATATGACACAAAAGTTATTTCGGTAACTAATGTTGATGTCGGTGAACCAATGGGAAGAGGTTCACTTTGTGATTATAGTTTGTGGGCTAGAGGGGCAAATGCTAAGGATTTTGGAAAAATATTTGATGAAAGTATTGCTAAAAACCCAACAAATATGATTTTGGTATCTCATGCTTATTTGGGGGGAACTAGGCTTGAATGGTGGCAAGAATATGAAAAGGCTTTGACTTTGGAAACAATTGATTGGAATGGTTTTGATAATTGGGTGAGTAAACAAAAAATTATTAAGATGAAAAATTCGGATATTCCGGTAAATGAGGAAGTAAATTATGTTCAACCAAAACCAGAAAAACCAATGGAAGAATATGAACCTATTTCTACACAAGAATTATTAGAAAAACCAGAAAATTCATCTTCGGATGAAATGATGTGTCTTTAGGTCAGTAGTTAAAAATTAAAAAAATTAGTAAAAATATGGAACAAACAAATCAAAACAACCAGACAGAAATACTGTCAATGCCAAGAATCGGGGAAAAAGCACCATCATTTAAGGCAGTAACTACTCAGGGGGACATTAATTTTCCTGAACAATATAAGGGTAGTTGGGTAATTTTATTTAGCCATCCAGCAGATTTTACCCCAGTGTGTACCTCAGAATTTATGACCTTTGCCAAAATGGAAAAAGAATTTAATGAGGCTAATTGTAAATTAGTGGGATTGTCGGTTGATGGAATTTATAGCCATATCGCTTGGTTGAGAACAATTAAAGATAAAATTGAATATAAGGGAATGAAAAATATTGAAGTAAAATTCCCTTTAATTGAAGATATAACTATGGAGGTAGCTAAAAAATATGGCATGATTCAACCAGGTGAAAGTAATACTAAAGCTGTAAGAGCGGTGTTTTTTATTGATCCAAAAGGAATAATTAGAACTATTATTTATTATCCTTTGAGTATGGGTCGAAATTTTGATGAATTGTATCGAGTTTTAGTTGGACTACAAACAGCTGACAAATTTTCTGTTGCCTTACCAGCAGATTGGCGACCAGGTGATGATGTAATCGTGCCGACAGCAGGTTCTTGTGGAGTAGCTAAACAAAGGATGGAAAGTAAAAAAGAAATGAAATGTTATGACTGGTTTTTCTGTACCAAAAAATTATCAAAACAAGAAGTAGAAAAAGCGCTAAAGAAAAAATAGTTTATTTTTTAGACCAGTTGGCAGCTATGAGACTAGTGATGGGAACGGCAAGAATCAAGCCGATGCTGCCAACTAGGGTGCGAATAATTTCTTCGGCTAAAAATTCGTAGTTGATGATTTCAGTAAATGGATGAGGATTTTGGGTAAAAATTAAAAGTAAAGGTAGCGAAGCACCGGCATAGGCTAAAACCAAAGTATTGACCATAGAGGTGATGTGATCTTTGCCAATAATCATTGATCGATTGTATAGGTCTTTTGGCTTGGTCAATTTGGCAGTGGTAGCTAATTCGTCAACAATAGCTGCTTGAGAAATAGTGATATCGTCGAGGACACCCAAAGTTCCAATGACAATGCCGGCCAACAAAATTCCTTTCATATTTAAATTGCCCAAATTGACTGACAACATCCCCGCTTCTTCTGAAGAAAAACCGGTTAGGTGGCCGATATAACTAAAAACTGAAGCTAAAATAGCAGTGATAACTAAACTAATAACGGAAGCGATAATGGCAATGGTGGTTTTTTTGTTAATCCCATGAGCTACATAAAAAGAAATCGGGATAATAATTAGAGAAGCAATTATGGCAATAATTATTGGGTTGTCTCCTGCCAAGATTCGAGGCAAAACAAAAACAAAAACCACAAAAAATGTAAAAATCATCCCCAAAAGGGCAAAAAGTCCTTTCCATTTGGCAATTGCCAATAAAAGAATTACAAAAACAATGGTTAAAAGAACCAAACTATCGCGTCTGATAAAATCGACGATGACATACTCTTGCTTTCCATCTATCCCCAGGCTTAAATTTACTAATACCCTGTCATTTATGGAATATTTAATAACATTGGCTAGTGGTTGATGACCGTTTTCGATAATTATTATTTTTTTGTCGGGGGTAGACAATTCTAATTCCAGTTTTTGATAGAGCTGGGGTTTTTCCATTAATTCAATTTGTTTTTCTTCAATTATTTTGGTAACCCGAGCTTCGATTGAGGAATTGCCTTCTCCTTGAGCAATAACAAAAGATGGTGGAATAAAAAGAGAGATTAAAAAAACAAAAATTATTTTTTTAAAAATAGTCATAATTGATTTTACCTTAAGTTTAGCCTTTATTAAGTAGTTAAAATGATTATTATTCTTTGATAGAATAGGCCATGATTAAAAAAAATATTTATCTGATAGTGATAGTGGTTATTGCAATTATTTTGAGTATTTTCTTTTTAACTAAAAACAATAAATCATCTTTGGATCAAAAGGTTTATGAAGACACATTGTCGGTTTCAAAAGAATATACTTTGCTTCGATATCGAACTGAAAACGTTTTGGAAAAGGCGAGAGAATATCAAGACTATGACAAATGGAATAATGAGATGACTGCTGTTATCGATGGATGGAAAGTACTGGAGGGTAAAGTAATGGAGTTAGAAAAGGATGCCGATATACTGGCCAACGAAAAAACAGCGTTTAAGTTAGTAAAAGATGTTTCTGCCTATACTACGGTTGAAATTCAAAAGATAATCGAAAGCGCTCCGGCGGGTAAAACAGTCAGAACTCTGGCCAAGCACCTGGGAGTTGATGTCAAAATGGCTCATTTGATTTTAAATCAAACTCAAGATCAAATTACCCGAGAAGCTTATGGTGAAGAAGGAGACGTATTTGAAACCTGTGAACAAAATTCAATGAGAATTAAAAATGGAGCCAAAGTAACGGTGTTTGTAGGAGGGGTGGTGCTGACTGGAGGTGCTACTGGAGTTTTGGCAACGACAGCAACAGTGGTAGGTGGAGCGGATTTGGTTTTGGAGGTGGCGGATGATGAAGCTAGAATAGCACTGGGAGATAAAAATAAGGTGTCAGAAATGGTAAATAAGGCGAGAGCAGTGACTGAACCAGCAGCTAGTATTTTGACAATTGCCAATTTGCCGGGAAATATGTCAAAGGCGATGGAAAAAGTTAGTGCTGGCTATTTTGCTGCCGATCAAATCAGATCAGCTATTCAAGATGAAAAAATATTGGGAATAAGCATTAAAACTGATGAAAAGGGTGAAACTAAGGCTAGTGTGACCGGGCTGAGCGAAGAAGAATTGCCTCAGTGGATGAAAGAAAATAATATCGTTAAAAGCGGAGAATCGGTTGAAGAAGTAATGAAACAAATTGAAGAAGAAATTAAACCCGCCGACGTTAAAGACTCTGGCGAGGCAAAGGAAGAAAGTAAACCCGCCGACGTTAAGGAAGAAGCTCCAAAAACTGACTCTGACAAGAATTCTCCTCAGGTTTACAAAATAGTTAATGTCAGCGGGGAGTCTTATATGATGGACGTCTGTCATAACCCCACTTGTTGGGATGATTTGGCGGCTAACGAGGCAGAAGATAGAGATGTGGGTGGTATCTACACAATGGGAAAAG
>CAZRPX010000020.1:0-8824 GCA_964602085.1 uncultured Gammaproteobacteria bacterium | reverse complement strand
TTGTTGGGATTGGAGTTGGTAATACTAGTGGAATTTGTTCCATCCTTTTTAAGACATCCCAATCAATACTTTTGTATGAAAGATAGCCGGCTATTGCCAGTAAAATAAAAAGGGTGGCAATAATAATGTTTCCGATTGGGTCTTTTTGGTTCATATTTATTTTGATCTGGTAATAGTATAAACGGTTGGGTAAGAAAGGAAAATAGCTGGTGACTCTTCTAATAGAAATGTCTGAAATTCTTGGTAAATTTTTTTGCGTTCGATTTGATCATTTTGTTGTCTTCCTTCTTCCAAAAGTTTATCAATTCGAGCATTATTAATTTTGGTAATATTTGTATTTGTTTGGGTTGAATGCCAGAATAAATATTGATCTGGATCTTGGGTAATTGCTCCATAAGTAAGCAAGACATCATAGTTGTCTAAATTTATTTGGTTTTCAATACTTACAGAAACCGGAACTCCAATTATATTTTCCCATGAGTTTTTAATTTCTTCAGCAATACTTAATAATTGTCTGTCATTTACAGTGATTTTTAGAGACTCAAGTTGTTCATCTTTAAGTAATTCTTTAGCTCGAGTGTTGTTTTGGTTGTATTCTTTTACTTTTGGATTGTATGCCCAAGAAATAGGTGAAATTGGTCCTAAACAGCGTTCATTTTTGTCTTTAGTTTTTGGGGTTGCGTAAGCCAGGGCTTGTCGGATTTGTTTACTAGATATTTTTTGAGTATTAATAAAGATGGCGGTGTATTTTTGGTTGGTTTCAATTTGTTTATTAACTTTAATATTGTTCCAGTTATTAAATTCTGGAGGTAAAAAACTTATTTTTATTTTATCGACATTGCCTATTTTGTATGCGTTGATGACATCTTGTTCACTGGCGTAGAATCGATATTTAATTGTTTTTTGTTTTTTATCTTTTGGTTTTAAGTCGATACTTTTAATATAACCTTCTTGGTAAGTTATTTTGGAAACAACATAATCACCAAGTCCGTCAAAATTTTTTTTGATTAACGGTTTGGTTAAGAGAGTTAATAGTGGTGAAAAATCATTGAATGTAGAGATTTTAACGATACTTTCAGAGACGGGGGTAATATCGACACCTGGAATTTGATAATTAATATCGTAAGCTGTAAATTTTTTACCACTAGACCAACTAATATTATTTTTTAGAGTAAAGATATATTCTTTGTTGTCATTTTCAATATCTATATTTGTCACTAAGGAAGAAATAATGGGTTTTTGGTTCTCGTCATTAACTGTTAACCCAAGACTAATTTTTTCGGTAATTTCACGAGGGAGACTATCAAGGGTGTATTGGCCTTGAACGCCAATAATTTCAGGATGCCAAATTGATAGTTCATAAAAATAAATTAGCTGTTTTTTAAATACAAAAAAAGATATAGCCGAAAACAAAATAATAAAGACAAAAATAAACCTTTTTTTTAGATACAGCCAGAATAACTGGATTTTAAAAAATATTTTTGTAAACAAGGTTAAAGGGTCGTTTGAACAATTGATGAAACAATAAAAGCAACAATTACAAATATTGTAAAATTAAACATTATTTTTTCCCAACCTCTTTTTTCTGTTTGAGCGGTTGACAGCAAGTTTGAATTTGATTCTGTTTCTCCACTTGATTGAAGAAAAATTAGTATCGATAAAACAACAGCGAGTAAAATTTGAACTATCGTGAGAGTTGTTTTCATTTTGATGATTTTTTGCGAATTATAAAATTAAAAAAATTAAGAATTATTCCAATAGTAATTGAAGTTACTAAATAAGTAAAGAAACCAGAAAAATTTAAAGCTGGAACTGCTATTCCCCAAAAACTAGTTGGCTGTGTGTTGATATTGGTAATTATAAAATCATTGAACAAAAATACAGCTAAATAAAGACCCAAAGTATCAATAACAATCCTGAATAGTCCTAGTGTAATTAAATTGATTGGAAATAAAACAATTTTTAGTATCGGTTTTAAAATAATTTCAAAAATACTTAAAATAATAGCGGTTTTAATAATACTTGTAGGAATTGTTTGGAAAAATAAATTACCCCAAATTTGATTTGTGGTAATTAAAGAAAAAGTAAATAAAAGAGTTAATTTGAGGATTTTTTTCATTTTTGTTTTTTAAGCTTGTTTCTTATTATACCGCCAAATCCAATTACAGTGGCCATAAAAGATATTAAGATAATTATTTTTAACCAATAATTGGAGTCATTAATTTGAAAATTGACAGTGTTGTTGTTGTATTCTAATTTGATATTTAATTTATAATTTATTGGCAAGATTGAAGATAAAAAAGATTTACCTTGGATGGGAATATCAACTGATGATAATGGAGGTAAATGATCGATAGTTGTTTCAAAATTTAATTTTTTGATAATTATTTTTAATTGAGAAATTTTTGAATAGTTGGGGTTATGAATTTTTATCTTTGGTGTTTGATAAAAATTATTTTTGACAGGAATAACGGTCAGAGGAACCTGGTCTAATTTAAATTCATTTTGAGCAAATTCCACACTAATTGTTTTTACATTTTGATTGTTTTTGTAGGCACCAGCTGGTGGAGGGTTGACACTGTTTAGCCCATGAAAGACAAAAGCAAAATGGTTTGGATCGAGGTCGCTAAAAAAATCGATTCCATTGGTTGTCTTTCCCCAAGTAGGGTCAATCGAAATCCAAGCTTGTTTTTGGTGATCGTAATATTGGGGCCAAGCATGAAGTATGTCTGTGTTGATGTTGATTGGTTTTATTTTAATATTGTTGCTATAAGCAAAACCTTGAACTTCTCGAGCAGGAATTCCTTTAATTCTGGCGAGAGTAATAAAAAGGTCTGTAAATTCGGTACAAAGTGAATTGTTTGGGTCAAGAATACTGTTGAGGGCTCCTTGTCGAGTACTGGTATCAATATTTTGTTGTTTGTAATTTAAAGTATCGACCACATATTGATATATGTCTTTAGGAGTATTTAGTTTTGAGGCTATGGTAACTAAATTAGAATCATTTGTCTCCCAATAAAGATCAGGTTTTAGATAGTCTTTTGGATTAATTTTCGCTTTATTCAAATTGGAGTGAATTATTTTAGCTTGACCATCAACGTTTATATTTAGTTTTTGAAAAGGACCTAATTTGTAAGTTGCCAAGTAGTTACCATCAGGATCAATATTAATATTTTCTGGGTTGGGTTCTATTGATCGATAGGTAATTTTTTGGCTATCAGTTTCTGGGGGAAGAGTTATTGTAAAAGAATTGTCTTTGTTAGTAATATTTTCTAAAAAATACTTAAATTTAAAATCAAACAATTGATAATTTCCAAAAATTAAAAATATTTTTTGGTTTTTATTATCATTAGAATTGAAATATATTTCAGTTTGGTTGTTTAAAGAGATTACTGTTTTTGGGGAGGTGGAAGAAAAAGATAAACTTCCAAAAGAAGGCGGAATAAATATGGTTGTATTAAGTGACTGTCGACCTAGGTTATTTTTGTTTTCTGGAAGAGCTAATTCCCATATATTGCCTTTTTTTTGAGCTAAATTAGGTATAAGATAGTTGATTTTAAAAATAGTTTTTTGATTTTTACCTACATTTTGGTCATTAAATTTTAGATTTATTATAGTTTGATTGTCTTGTTGCTCGATATTCTGAATAATACTTCCTTGGCTGTCGGTGGCGATAATATTTTGAATATTATCGGAAGAAATTATGGCTTGATATTCCTTAGGAAATACTTGGGATAAATTATTTATCAGTTCTATCTCTTGGCTCACCTGAGCATCGCCCTTAACGTTAACTTGGTATTGTGTATTTTGATTAACATCAAAATCAGCATTGGCCAAAACTGAATGATTAAAAATAAAAAAGAGGTCTAGAAGGAAAAATAAAAACATAACCAATATAAATATATCATTTAATTTGCTTTATTGACTTCGGGTATTATTCGTGTAATATTATTTCATGGCAACAATACTGTATAAAAGACAAAAAGAAATTTTAGATTATATTGAAAAAAATATTAATAAAAGTGGTTGTGCGCCCACTCTTACTGAAATAGCTCAAAATTTTGGATTATCTTCTTTATCCACTGTTCACGAACATTTGGCTGTTTTAGAAAAAAAAGGTTTAATCAGAAGATATAAAGGAGCAATTAGAGGGATAGAATTGTTAGAAAAAGAAACCGAAAAGAAAGCTTTTTTGTCTTCAACAATCGAATTGCCAGTTTTGGGTTTTATTGCTTGTGGTGAACCAATTGAACCATATACAGACCCAAATGCGACTCTATCGGTCAATAGCAGTTTTGTTAGGCCAGGAGACAAGTCATTTGTGTTGCAAGCTAAGGGAGATTCTATGATAGAGGATGGAATTTTAAACGGAGACTATGTGGTGGTTAAAGAACAACAAAATGCTTACAATGGAGACATTGTCGTCGCTGTTTTAAAAAATGGGTTTGCAACTCTAAAAAGGTTTTATAAAGAGGCAACCAGAATTAGGCTTCAACCAGCAAATTCCACCATGTCCCCTATTTATGTAACTGACGTAGAGATTCGGGGAAAAGTAGTAGCTGTGATTAGACATTTTAATTGAATTTAAAATTAATTTTATGTTATATATAATTGCAACACCAATAGGAAACTTAAAGGATATTACGCTAAGAGCCTTGGAAACTTTAGAAAACGTAGAATATTTATTATGTGAAGATACGAGGAATACGGGTTTAATGTTGGTTAATTTGGCGATTAAAAATAAACCAAAACTAATTTCTTTTTATGATGAAGTAGAGGAGCAAAAAATTCCTGAAGTTATGAAACTTTTGGCTGAGGGTAAAGATGTGGGTTTGGTGACTGATGCAGGCACGCCAATGGTGTCTGATCCGGGTTATAAATTGGTCAATAAATGCCAAAAATTGGGTTATAAAATTACTTCAATTCCTGGCCCAAGTGCAGTAATTAATGCCTTGGTTTTATCAGGAGTTGCTAGTGGCAGATTTTCTTTCTTGGGTTTTTTACCTAAAAAAACAGGTGAAAGAAAAAAAATTTTGGAAAAATATAAAGAATTTGAAGGGAGTAAGGTTGTGTATGAATCTCCTTTTAGACTAGTTAAATTAATCGAAGAGCTTAAGGTCATTTATGGTGCTGACATTGAAGTTTCAGTATGTCGAGAAATGACTAAAAAGTTTGAAGAAGTAATGAGAGGGAAAGCCAGTGAGATTTTTGACAAAATCAAGTCTAAAAATATCAAGGGTGAAATTGTGGTTATTTTTGAGTAACTTTTTTCTTTTCAGCTGCGGCAATAATTTCTCTGGTGGCATCAATAGCATCTGGACTTACAGAGATACTGGTCGCCCCCCATTTAACTAAATTCTCCACAAGTTCTGGGTAATTACTGGGTGCTTGTCCACAAATAGAACAAGAAATTCCTCTTTTTTTGGCTTTAGTAATTAGTCTTTTTAATGACCAAAGGACAGCTGGGTCCATTTCGTTAAAGTTGGGAGCAACTTCACTATTATCTCGATCTAACCCTAGAGTCAACATGGTTAGATCATTGCTACCAATTGAAATACCATCAATCCCAACGTCGATAAAATCATCGAGTAGAATTACATTACTTGGAATTTCGGCCATCATATAAAATTTAAATGAAGGCGATCTAAGTAGTCCATTTTGAGAAACAATCTTTTTGACATCCATTAATTCTTTAGGGGTACGAACAAAAGGGATCATTAACCAAAGATTTTTGTAACCATATTTATTGCGAACCATTTTTATGGCTTCCAATTCCATGGCAAAAACGTCTTGCGACTGAATATAACGAGAGGCTCCTCGAAATCCCATTAAAGGATTTGGTTCTTCTGGTTCATAAAGTTTGCCGTATTTAAGATAACGGTATTCATTGGTTTTAAAATCAGTGGCTCGATAAATTACCGGGCGAGGGTTGAAGTTTTTGCAAAATTCAACAATATTTTTGGCCAATTCTGTGATAAATTCTTTTTGTTTCCCTTGAGCGATTATATATTTTGGATGTGTGCCAATATTAGCCATCATAAATTCAGCTCGAAGTAATCCAATTCCGTCAACATTTCTTTGAGCCAGGGTTTTGGCTAGCTCTGGTTCTCCGAGATTAACGTAAACTTTGGTCGCTGTTTTTTTTGTACTTGTAGGGTTTAAATTTGATTGATTTTTATAGTTCTGACCATTAGTCAAGTCCCCTTTCCAAATTTTCCCTTCAGTTCCGTTTAGGGTGACAATATCGCCCTCTTTTAAGTCCTTGGTGGCAGTTTTGGTCCCAACAATACAGGGAACACCTAGTTCACGGCTAACAATGGCGGCATGAGAAGTTTGTCCTCCTTTGTCAGTAATAATTCCGTTGACTTTTTTCATGGCGGGGACAAAATCGGGAGTTGTCATGGTGGTAACCAGAATCTGCCCTTTTTGAGCTCGATTAATTTCTTTTGGATCTTTAATAATAACGACAACTCCTGATGAAATCCCTGGGCTGGCTGGTTCACCGTTTAGATAGGGAGTTGCGTCAATAACTTGTTTTTGATTATCGAGGGTTTTTTGACTGGTGGCAATAGTAGTAATTGGCCTGGTTTGAACAATATATAGTTTTCCTTTATCAATTGAGAACTCGACATCTTGGGGTTTACCGTAGTGTTGGTGTAATTTTTGACCAATCTTGGCAATTTTTATTGCCATGGAGGGGTCAATTTTCTTTTTGTTTATTTTAGTTTTTGGAACCAATGTTTCTTTGGTTTCATCATCACCTTTGGTTAACTGAATCTCTTGTGACACATGTTCTTCTGATATTATTTTCCAACTGTTTTTGTCGACTATGTGTTGGTCAGGAGTAATTTTACCTTGGACTATATATTCACCTAATCCCCAAATAGTTTCAACAATAATTTCGTTTTTGGCGTTGGTTACTGGATTGGCAGTGAACATAATTCCCGAAACTTCAGAGTTAATTAATTTTTGGACCGGGACAGCGACTCCAATTTTAAAATGATCATAGTGTTTTTTGACTTGGTAAAAAATTGACCTGGAGGTAAATAAACTTGACCAACAATCACGAACTCGACTGATAACATTGGCTTCGCCGATAACATTTAAAAAAGTATCACCTTGACCAGCAAAAGAAGCATCAAGAGAGTCCTCGGCTGTAGCGGAGGTACGAACCGCAACTGGAATATTTTTTAGACCACCAAACCCAGAAAGTTTTTTGTAAGCTTTCATTATTTCTATGCTCAATTGTTCATTTATTGGTGATTTACGGATAATTGAGCGAATTTTTTTTGATGCTTGTTGAAGTTGATCTGGTTGGTCGACATCAGTAATTTTTAGAATATCTTTTATTTTTGGTTTAAGGTTATTTTCTTCAATAAATTGAAAATAAGCATCAGAAGTAACGACGAAACCATTTGGAATTGGAATACCTAAATTATACATTTCACCTAAATTTCCACCCTTTCCTCCAACAATATTTACATCTTCAATCCCAAGTTGATTAAACCACAAGACATTTGGTTTGTTGTTCATATAAAAAGAATAACAAAAAATAAACAGTTTAGGGGGAAGAGTTATTTATTTGTTGGCCAACCTCTGTTTTCTTGATTTCTTATTTCCTCAGTTTCATTTGAGCGGTGATAGTCGTCTTGATATCGGATAGTTGTACCTATTTCTGGAGTTGAGGCTTCTAAAATAATGGCATCTTTTATTCCTACAAGTCGATGGATAACGCCAACTGGAATATTGTAGTTTTGACCAATATTTAGATTAATAGTTTTAAGTTCGTTAATATCCAAACCAATAATTAACTCTGCTTTCCCAGAGATTAAAATAAAAGTTTCTGATTTGTCAGAATGCGATTGGAGAGAGAGACGGCAACCGTTGTTAATCTTAATTTGCTTGAAAGTGTAGGCTGATTCTTTTGGAGTATAGATGGTTTCTTCTCCCCAAGGCTTAATAACTTTTTTGGAAAAAGAAAGGTTATTAGTGTCAAAATTCATATCTGATTTTATCATTGGTTATTTCATTAAATTTATAAAAATTCTTTCAAGGGCAATTTCTTTTGAAATTACAAGTTGACCGGTTTTATTTTGAAAATCAAGTTCAATAGTTTGAAGGTAGGATTTTTTTAAAGAATCTTGGTTAAATTTTGAAAAGCTAGTCAGTTGTTTTCTTAAATTAAGTTTTGTAAAGAACAAAAATAAGTCAAAAGGTTGTTCTTGAATAACTCGGTGGTATAAAGGGATAAATTTTGAAAGGTTGTTTGGTCGTAAATTGTTTAAACACTGAAAAATTATTTTGTCTAAGGGAAAATATTTGATTACTGACTGGGGAAAAATTTTTGTTTGGGTTGGAGTAAGTGTTTTGTCTTGCCAAATATAGATATCAAAATTAGAATTAGATTCAATAATCTTGACCAGTTTATCTAGAGTAGGTTTAGGGATAGAGAAAAGATTAGAAAATGCGATAGTTCGGGGAGTTGAAAATAACGATTGGCTGTTTATAAAAGCATTTACGGTATCTAGATTAATCTCTTTGCTGTCGACACGGAGGATGTCATAACCCTTTTTTTGATCTAGGGCTTGATTAAATGATTGGCGACTTTGGTTTTGGTCATCACCATGAAAAATAAAAATCATGAATTACAATGTCTAATTTCTAAGTTCTAATATCTAATATTTTTTTAGTATCTAGCTTTGAGTATAACTTAAAATTATAGAGATAGAAAATATAAATATATTTTGATAGAATAAGACACGTTTTACATTGGCTCCGTCGTCTAGTGGCCTAGGACACCTGGCTTTCATCCAGGTAATCGAGG
>CAZRPX010000019.1:0-8850 GCA_964602085.1 uncultured Gammaproteobacteria bacterium | reverse complement strand
CGGGATTCTTCTTTGTTGTCAATGAGTTCTAAATATTTTTCGGTAGTAGAAATACGTTTGTGGCCGACGACTTGAGAAACAACATCGATTGGGACGCCTGATTTTAGTTGAAAAACGATAAAAGTATTTCGAAGATCGTTTACTTTTATTCCCTTAATATCGGCTTTAATAAAAAATCTATTTAAAAGACTGCGGATGTTTCTGGCTAAGAGAGTTTTGCCGGTTTTGGTAACGAAAACATTTTTTGACCGAGTGGGATATCGACCATCACTTAAATATTTTTGAAGTGCGGTTTTGGCAGAATTGTTTAAAGGAACGCTTCGAACTGGATGGCTTTCGTAACTTTCAATCAAAATATCGTTATCTTTTATATTTTCTAATTTTAAGTTTTCGATTTCTTTAATCCTTAAACCGGCTTGAAGCATAAGCTCGACAATGGCAGTGGCGCGACTATCATTGCGGCAAGCATCACGAAGTGAGCGATATTCAACTGGTTTTAAAATTTTTGGTAAATCGTTTTCGTATTTAGGATGTTTAACTTCGGCTGAAGGATCAATGTCGATAATATTTTCATTTTTTAAAAATGAAAAGAAATTTTTAATCGAATTTAATTTACGAGAAATCGATTTGGCAGTATAACCATTTTCGGTTAAATTGGTTTTGAAACTATCAATATCAGCCTCTAAAACTTGATTTATATATTGATATTTTTTGGATTCTAAATAAGAAATAAGTTGGTTGATGTCGCCTTTATAAGCTACAATAGTATTAGTCGACTTGCCTTTTTGGGAAAGGACGTCAACGAACATGTTTAAAGAATTATTTAATGAGATATCTGTCATAACTTTAAGTTAATAACTTAATTATGACTTATAGTAACACAAATTAGGATAATTTACCACTTTATGGATAAAATTAAAAATAAATCATTTGGCTTAATCGGATTAATTTTAATATTCTCAACATTGTTTAATATTAGAAACCAATATCTAACACTTAAAGATGCCGAGAAGAAAAATAATGAATTAAAAATAAAAATTGAAAATATGAATAAGTTAAAACAAAAAATGGTTAAACAGATAGAATACGCTACCAGTAGTGCCTTTGTTGATCAACAAAGGAAACAATTACTGGGGTTGGGTGAAGAAAAAGACTTTTGGTTAGTCTTGCCTGAAGAAGAAAAATTTGAATATTATAGTGAAATCAATGAAGAAATTGAGATACCTAATTATCAACAATGGTTGAGATTGTTTACTCAATAGAATTGACGTGATAGAATAACCCACAACTGACTAAGCTTTTGAAGAGGTCAGTCGATAGTCGCCTACGTTGTGAAACTACGGCGGACTGACATGCGGGGTAGTGTACGGCTGCACGTGAGGCTCATAATCTCACAGACCTGGTTCAACTCTAGGCCCCGCAACAAACAAAGAGGTCGTCATTAATTTGACGGCTTTTTTGTTTGTTGACTTTTCGGGTTTTATTTGGGTAAATAGTATATGGCTAAATTTAAGGAAAAAATATTAGCAAGAAAATTAAGAAATAAAGGTAATAGTATTAAACAAATCGCAAAGATAATTGGTGTTTCTAAAAGTAGTGTAAGTTTGTGGTGTAATGATATTTATCTTTCTAAATTACAGAAAGATAAATTAAATACAATATCTATCAACGCTGTGAAAAAAGGTAGTTTAATTGCAAATGAGAATAAAAAAAAAGAAAGGTTGGTAAGATTAAATTACTATAAATTAGTAGGAACTAATAAAATAAATAAATTATCGAAAAGAGAATTATTTTTAGTCGGGTCAGCTCTCTATTGGGCTGAAGGAGGAAAAAATCAAAGAAAGGTTGTTTTTATAAATTCTGATGTGAATATGATTTTATTGTGGATAAAGTGGGTTGAAAATTGTTTAGGAATTATAAAAGACAGACTAATATGTCGAGTAGAAATAAATGAAAAATATATTGTAAAACTAAATATAATTGAAAATTATTGGTCAAAAATAATCGGTGTACCAAAAGAACAATTTAGAAAGGCTAGTATAAAACACGTAAAAACTAATAAATTGTATGAAAATGATTCAAATTATTATGGATCTCTTCAAATAACAGTTAAAAAAGGCACAAATATAAATTATGAAATACTGGGTTATATTGAAGGATTAGTTAGAGCAGCTAAACGTGATAAAATATAGAAATTCTGGCAGGATAGCTCAACGGTAGAGCAATCGTTTCATAAGCGATAGGTTGTGGGTTCAAATCCCGCTCCTGCTACAAAAAAGATCGTCGATTGTAAATCGTAGATCGTAAAAAAAAGGGTATGTAGCTCAGTTGGTTAGAGCACCGATCTTATAAGTCGGGGGTCCATGGTTCGAATCCATGCATACCCACCCAATTATTTAATTCCCATGACCGTCAGGACTTCGTCGAGGGTTTTTTGGGCTTCAAGAGCGGCTTTGCGACTTCCCTCTTCGACAATACTGTCGATAATATCGAATTTACCATCAAATTGAGAGCGACGCTCCCGAATAGGAGCCAAAAATTTATTGATAGCTAAAGCAAGTTTTGTTTTAACTTCAACATCACCAACCTGGCCTGCCAAATATCTTTTTTTGAGGTCAACAACTTCGGCTAAATTGTCATTGAAAGCATCGTGATAGATAAAAACCGGGTTACCTTCGACATGACCTGGATCAGTAGGTTTAAGACGAGTTGGGTCGGTATACATACTCCGAACTTTTTTGTTGACAGTTTCCTCATTGTCAGAAAGATAAATACAGTTACCAATAGATTTGCTCATTTTAGCTTGACCATCGGTACCGACCAAGGTTCCACCGTCACCAATTAAGGCTTTTGGAATTGGGAAAACTTCACCATATATTTTATTAAAATCTCTGGCAATTTCTTTGGTTACCTCAACATGACTTTCTTGATCACGTCCGACAGGGACTAAATTGGCTTTGACCATAAGAATGTCGGCGGCTTGAAGTACTGGATAATTTAAAAGCCCAAGAGAGGGCTGTTTGATACCAAGGTCATACATAACATCTTTGAGGGTGGGGACTCTTTGGCAACGAGGGACAGTAATTAAATTACTAAAAATAGAGGAAAGATAAGTAACCTGGGGAACTCGGCTTTGCTGATAGATAACACAGTTTTTTGGGTCAATACCGACAGAAAGATAGTCGAGAACTAATCCCCTAGCTTTATTTTTAATATCTTGGGTTTTTTCTTTGGAAATAGCAGTAGTTAAGGTGTGAAGATCGGCAATAATAAAATAACAATCATAGTCGTGTTGAAGCTTGACTCTGTTTTTGAGAGTGCCAACATAATGACCTAGATGAAGCGGGCCAGTTGGCCGGTCACCAGTAAGAATGCGAGGTTTTTGATTTTGTTGTGTCATAAGTTTATTTATAGTTAAATTTTAACATTGAAGATAATTAATAAGATGATTAGCTAATATTTCACTACTATTAAAGATAGTAATATTTTTATTTAATTTAATTTTTGAAAAAAATACAGGAATTTCAGTGCAACCCAAAACAATTCCGTCAAGATTATTTTGTTTAATAAATTTGTTTATTTTTTGAGAAATTAAATCGTAATTTATTTTTTCGTAATCTGAATTAATAATTAATCTAATATTTTTTTCTAAAATATTTTGTAAATCCAAATCTGGATAAAATATTTTTTTAGAATTATTTTGATAAAGTTTAAATTTTAAGGTATTTGGTGTTGCCAGAATACCAATATTCTGGCAATTACTATTATCTAATTTATTGTTTACTAAATTAATTAATGAAGGAAAATTGAATTTAGCCAGTTTATTAATTTTTGGATAAATTATGTGAGCGGTATTGCAACACATTACGACAATATCTGGTTTTAATAAATTAAATTGTTCAACTGTTTTGAGTAATTGTTTTTGACCTTGTAAAATTTTTGATTCATCAGATATAAAATTATCAATAGAAACTGAATCCAGAATAATCTCTGGCATTTTCATGCCATCTTGATTAATTTTATTGATCAGAATTTGAAGAAAAAAAGAACTAGCATTAGCTCCAATTCCTCCTATAATTCCAATTTTCTTGTGTTGTTTCATTTTATATAGTTTAAGATTTAATTTAAGAAAAGGAAGATATTCGGATAAAAAATATCTCCCAAAAATCGGGAGATATGGATATTTTTTGGAAAAAAATAGTTTTAAGCCACTAGAACATCTCCCGATTGGGCTACTTCGTTTCGCCACCAGAGAGATAGTTTTGCATATGACATACTGAAGGAATAATATCACCGAATTGATAAATATCAAAATTAAAAAAATGTTGGTATAATACAGACTAGTTTATTAGAGCCGAAGTCAGGTATCCGCCAGTTGGCGGAGAAGGGGCAATAGGCAAAAAAGAAAAAAATGACAAAAGAAAAACATGAAATCAAAGCTGAAATTAGAACTGCTTTGGGTAGAAAAGTTAAACATATAAGAAAGCAAGGATTTATCCCAGCTACAATTTATGGCAAGGGATTAGAGTCAAAATCGGTTCAATTTTTGGCTACCGAACTTGAAAAATTATTTGAAGAAGTGGGAGAATCAACCCTAGTTAATTTATCTTTAGAAAAAGAATTATTGCCAGTGTTGTTTAGAAACCCCCAATACCATGTAATTAATGGAGAATTAATCCATATTGATTGTTACAAAGTAAACTTGAAAGAAAAAATATCAGCTATGGTTCCAATTGAATTTATTGGCGAATCACAAGCTGTTAAAAACGGAAATACATTGGTCACAGTAACAGACGAAATCGAAATTGAAGCATTACCAGCTGATTTACCAGAAAAAATTGAAATTGATTTATCAGTATTGGAAACTTTGGAATCAGTAATCAATGTGGCTGATATAAAAATTGATACTGAAAAATTAGAAATAAAAACAGACAAAGAACAACTAATTGCTAAAGTTGAAGAACCTCGAGTTGAGGAAGAGGTAGTGGCTCCAACTGAAGAAGTAGCTCCAGGAGATGTCCCAGCTATGAATCAAAAGTCAGATTCCGCCTCCGATGAATCTTCGGCGGACAAGGAAGACAAGGAAGAAAAGGAAGAAAAATAAATTAATTGACTTGATAAAAAAGTCTTTCGATGTCGGATCTAATTGGATCAAGCTGATGAGCTTTTTTGACGGAGTCAATGGCTTGAGAAGAATAGCCCAAAATCGATTGTATTTTGGCTAATTGAAGATAGTCGTCGGCAGTTTTATTGTCTAGACCACTTAATAAAATAAGTTTGTCCAATAATAATTGTGGCTGATAAGAGAGTTTATAATCTTTAACCTGATCTGGATTGAGTTTTGATTCTAATGTGGCGGCATTGTCCCAATCATTGTTTTGGACTAACAGACGCCATAAATGTAATCGACCCAAATAACTGGTGCTTCCTTTTAGGCTTGATAACTCAGATTTTGAAACAGTGTAAATATCAGGATGTTTGAGCGAAACGTAAAGATTGAAAATAATTAGCAACAATAAAGTTACTAAAATAATTATTTTATTTTTCATATAAAATCCCTCTCCCCTTCGGGGCTTCTCCCTTTAAAGAAAGGGAGACTTTTATATAATGATAGGCCAGGATGATGAGATTAATAACCCTTTGGGTAAATTGTATTTGGAAATTAAATCTTGGTAGACAATTTCAGTGACAAAAGGAATAAAAGGATGAAGGAGTTTGAGAGATGTGATTAAAACAGTGAGTAAAACAGAAACAGTATTTTCTTCGTCACCTGTAGTTGAGTCTAGCCTCTTTTTGGCATCTTCGATATAAATATCGCAGAATTCGTGCCAGAAAAATTGATATAAGTCTTCACTGGCCTGACCAAAACGGTAATTATTTAGGTTTTTGGTAGTGGAAGAAATAATTTTGTTTAATTTTTCTAAGATGTTTTTGTCGGCTGAAGTAAGAGTTGCTTGGTCAATATTTAAAGAAATATTTTTGACGTTAAGACGGTCGATAAGCATTACGACAAAACGAGAAGCATTCCAAATTTTATTAACAAAATTGCGTTGGGCCCGGATTTTGTCTTCGGAAAGTGAAATATCGCTCCCTGGAGCTACTCCAATAACTAGAGCCATACGGAGAGCATCAGCACCATAAAGATCTGACATAATTAATGGATCGATAACATTTCCCTTACTTTTGGACATTTTTTGACCTTTGCTATCGGTGACCCGAGAATGCATATGGGCAACTTTGAAAGGGATTTGGCCAGTGGTATAAACCCCAAACATAATCATGCGAGCCACCCAGAAAAATAGAATATCCCACATAGTGTCGAGAACAGTGGTGGGATAAAAATATTCAAAATCAGGAGAATGATGACCATCAGGACTCCAACCTAAAGTAGAATAAGGCCATTGACCAGAAGAGAACCAGGTATCGAAAGTGTCGGTTTCTTGCAAGATATTTGGACCAGACTGAAGGGCTTCGGATTCGGAAAGATAGAATTTGGAACCGACTGGAGCAATTAAAGATTGAAGACCAGTTTTGATTTCTTGATAAGAACTATTTTTGATGACATCAGTCCACAAACCAGTGACGGTTTCGTTTTTGGAATTAATAAAAGTAATATTGATATTGGGAGTTTGATCAAGATTGTACCAAGCAGGAATACGATGACCCCAAACAATTTGGCGAGAGATTGGCCAATCGCGAACATCTTTCATCCAGGTAAGATATGATTTTTTGAAACGCTTTGGAAAGATTAAAATTTCGTCGTTTTTGACCACTTCTTTGGCTTTGTCGGCGAGAGGCTTAATTTTGACAAACCATTGAGGGGCAGTGATTGGTTCAATAGGACGACCACATTTGTAGCAATGTCCAACTTCATGAGAATGATTGGTGATTTTTTCCATGAGGTTAGCTGCGGTCAAATCATCAATGACCATTTGACGGACTTGATTGGGGTAAAAACCACGATATTTGGCAGGAACATTTTGATTTGATTTACCATCGTAATCGAAAATACGGACAAATTCCAAATTGAATTTTTTGCCCATGTCATAATCTTCGGGAGAATGACTAGGAGTAACTTTGACAGCGCCGGTACCAAATTTGGGATCAATAGAATCTTCAAAAATTATTGGAATTTCACGATTGACTAAAGGAAGTAAAAGTTTTTTGCCGATTAGATGCAAGTAGCGTTTGTCATTGGGGTTAACGGCGACAGCAGTATCGCCCAACATAGTTTCGGGACGAGTAGTAGCGACAGTAACAAATTGATTATCTTCCCCTACTATAGGGTATTTGAAGTACCAAAGATGAGAATCAACGGTTTTGTGTTCGACTTCGAGATTGGAAAAAGCAGTACCGCAAAAAGTGCAGTAATTAACAATTTTTTCATCACGGTAGACTAAACCTTCGTTGACCATACGATTGAAAACAGCATAAACACGAGTAATGTGGTCGGGGTCCATGGTAAATTTTTCTCGAGTCCAATCGAGAGAAAAACCAAGACGTTTCATTTGATTTTTAGCAACATCACGATTTTCATTGACGTAATCAAAAATCAATTTAAATAAAGTTTCACGATCGTAATCAAAGCGAGATTTACCCTGTTTTTGGAGATATTTTTCAAAAACGAATTGGGTTTCTATACCGGCATGATCAGTCCCTGGAAGCCAAAGAGTGGGATCACCCAACATACGGTGGAAACGCACCATAATATCTTCGACAGTGAATAAGGCATGGCCAGCATGAAGGGGGTTGTTGGCATTTGGAGGTGGCAAAATTACGGTGAAAGGTTCTCTTTCGAGTCGGGCTTTTTCAGGATCTTTGGGGACTTTGGGAGTAAAGGCGCCGGAGTCTTGCCAAATGTCGTAAATTTGGGCTTCGTTTGCGGGATTGTAAGCTTTATCCATGGAAGTATTTTAACATTTAAATCCCTCTAAATCTCCCTTTGACAAGGGAGACTTTGTTATAATACACCATGAAAATAATGGAGATTAAGGATAATAATTACCAAAACTTAATCAAGGAAACAGCTGAAGTTATTTTGGCGGGAGGATTGGTAGTGTTCCCTAGTGACACGGTTTATATTTTAGCGGTTGACCCAACTAACAAAAAAGGGGTGAAGAAATTGCTTGAATTTAAAAACAGATGGACCGGGAAAGCAATTTCGGTGGCGGTTTTGGATTTAAATATGGCTTTGGAATACGTAGTTTTAAACGATAATGGAAAAAATATTTATTCATCTTTATTGCCGGGACCGTTTACAATTGTCAGCGAAGGAAAACATAAAGTAGTGGCTGGGATTGAGGCGGAAAATGGAACTTTGGGAATAAGAATACCGGATAATAAATATATTCACGATTTGGTGGAGTTGGTTGGTAAACCAGTAACGGCGACTTCGGCAAATTTATCGGGAAGAACACCAAATTATTCGATTGAAAGTTTTATAAGACCATTGTCTAATAAGAAAAAAGACATGATTGATTTGATTGTAGATGCAGGTAAATTACCAAGAAATAAACCGTCGACAGTAATTGACGCAACTGAATCGGAAATAAAAATCTTGAGACGAGGCGATTTGATTACCGGAAAAACGAATAGTTTAATTAGTAAATCGGAAAAGGAGACAGAAAAAATTGCGGAGTTTTTGCTGTCTAAATCCCTCTCCGGGCAAAACCCACCCACCCTACGGGCACCCTCCCTTGAAAAGGGAGGACTTAAAACAAAGTATAAACCGTTAGTGTTTTTGTTATCAGGAGACTTGGGATGTGGTAAAACAGTTTTTAGTCGAAAAATTGGACACTTGTTGGGAGTGAAAGAAAAAATCACTAGCCCGACGTATATGATTTATAATGA
>CAZRPX010000018.1:0-9014 GCA_964602085.1 uncultured Gammaproteobacteria bacterium | reverse complement strand
CCCCCGAAATTTTCGGAGGGCTTTAAAAAACAAATGAATATTTCATCCCGCAGTGACGGGATTCCGTAAATCAAAAATTTACTTCACCATCTTTTTAATTTTGGTACCAGGAATATAGCGAGGCATTCTTCGAGCAGCAATTTTTTTAGCTTCTTTAGAATTGATTGCTTTGATAGTTTTAGCTTTGAACATTTTAGTTTTGAATGTTCCAAAACCAGATAACTTGACGGTTTCACCGTTAGCAAGTGATTTCATTATTTCAGAAAGAAAAGTTTCAACTGCTTGTTTAGCAGCTTTTTTACTAAGCTTAGCCTTTTGTGACACTGATTCGATAAGATCTTTTTTGGTCATTTTTTTTATTATTTTTAATTATTAATTAATTTAATAATAACGAATTTTGTGGAAAATGCAAGTTATTTCAGTCTTCTTTTACCGCATTTTTGTTGATTTTGTTACCAGTAATAACACTGCTGACCCGAAGTTCACGAATGACAGTCACTTTTATTTGTCCAGCCCATTTGGCTTCTTCTTCGAGCTTTTCGGCAATATTATAACTTAAAACTTCAGATTCAGAATCTGAAACGGCTGATGGTTCAACGATAACGACGACTTCTCGCCCTGCTTGATAAGCAGCAACGCTTAAAACACCTGGAAATCCCTTGGCGACTTCTTCGATATTTTTCATTCTTTTTAAATACTCTTCATGAACCTCATAACGAGCGCCTGGACGGGCCCCTGAAGCTGCGTCTCCGATATAAACGATAACTGATTCAACTGAAGAAAATTCTTTGTCTTCATGATGTTCGGCAACACAATTTATAATTTTTTCCGGTATTTTGAATTTTCTAAGTAAGTCGACACCAAGATCGATATGAGTCCCCTCTTGATCAGCAACAACTTTACCAATATCGTGAAGCAATGCTCCAAGACGAACAGTATTAACATCGGCTTTCAACTCATAAGCAATACCAGTAGCGATTTTGGTGGCTTCAATTGTGTGCTTGGCTAAATTTTGGCCATAAGAAAAACGATATTTATATTTCCCGATTTCTTTGATTAAATCGATGGGTAAATTAAAAGCTCCAACCTCTTGACAGATTCTTTTTCCTTCACTGATAAGAATTTTGTCGATTTCGGTTTTTGTTTGAGCCACGATCTGTTCAATTTTGAGTGGTTGAATTCGACCGTCTTTAACTAGTTTCTCTAATGAAATACGAGCAATCTCTCTTCTGGTCGAATCAAATGAGGAAATTCTAATATCATTAGTTTCGTCTAACTCCAATTCGACACCTGTGGCTTTTTCAAAAGCTCTAATATTTCGACCTTCACGACCAATTATTTTGCCTTTGACAGTTTCATCGGGGAGTGAAATAGTGGAGACAGTATATTCGGCAACATAATCAGTTAGACCATGGCGGATATTGTCGACGATAATTTCTTTAGTAATTTCTTCTTCCTTTTGACGAATATTATCCTTAGCTTCTTCAATTTTTTTGGCAATCCAATTGGACATTTTTTTCTCAGTGCTACTAATCACCAGGTTTTTTGCCTTTTCAACATCTAAACCAGATATAGCTTCTAATTTGTCTAATTGTTTTCGGTATAGATCATCGACGCTCTCTAATTTCTTTTTTAAATCTAAAGATTGTTGATCGATTGATTTTTCCTTTTGAATTAAATAGCGTTCTTTTTCGTCAAGTGAGGATAATCGCCTAAAAACTTCTGCTTCTTTTGCTTTTGTATCAGCTTCAATTTTTTTAGCATTTTGAAGAGCAGCTTCAATTTGAGCATCAATTTTTGAAGTGTCAACGGGTGCGAGCGAACTTGTTTTTGTAGGAGAAAAAACAACTCTATTCTTTTCTTCGGGGGAATCAACTATAAGTGAAACGGGTTCTTCTGTTTTATTATTTTTAGTAACTTTTTTTTCTTTTTTGGATGTTCTTGAAACATCTGTAGGGGTAGAAAAAAGACCCTTAACTTTCGTAAGAAAAAAATCTAACATTTAAGCCTCCAATTACTTTTTATGACACAAAAAACCTTATGAAAACGCCTGAGATAAGAACAAAATTAACATATTGATCGTGCAAATAAAAAGTATAAAAATTTAATTTAATAATTAATAAGTTTAATTAAAAGTCAATGTATTTTACTGTAAGGCGAGATATTCGTCAATTGCTGCTTTAATATCATCAAGTTGGAAACCAGCACGATAAAGAGTGGAGTAAATTTTATTTTTATAATTAAAATCAAGCATCTTTTCGCTATCGATTCGTTTTTTTGACAATATCTTTTTTATTGATTCTTTTTCATTTAAAAAAGGTAATTTTAAAGATGAAATATCAACTCCTTTTTGTTTTAACAAAAATTTTATTGCAGTAACCGATTTTAATTTATTTTTTTGAATAAAATAATTTACAAAATCTGGCTGGTTAAGTAATTTTTTTTCATTTAACTCAGAGATAATTTGGCTGATAATTGAATCATATGAAGAAGATAATAGGTTAAACTTTTTTGTAATTTTTATAAAATATATTTTAAGTTTTTGAGCGATAATTTTTTCCGTCTTTGGAGAAATAGCAATTTGACGAAGCGCATATTCTCTGCCTAAGTAAGACAAAGAAAGCGATTTTAAATGATCTATTTTTTCTTCATCTATTTTTTCATTCTTATGTAACGACAATTTAACAACATCATCGATGAATAAAGGAAGATAAGACCCGTTGGAAAATATTAAATTTACTCGGTTGGGAATGCGACTAGTTTTTATGTTGGTAAGAATCATTCTTCTGGAGATGAGTCTTTATCGTTTTTTGAAACTTCACCTTCGACCGCTTTTTGAACTTTATCCCAAATTTTATCCCGGTAATCTTTGGCAATTTTTGGGTTTTCTTTAAAGTATTTTTTAACTCCTTCTCTTCCTTGAATATTTTGATCTCCAAGTTTGAAAAAGGCACCAGACTTAATGATAAGCCCGTGTTGAACAGCCAAGTCGACCAAACCTCCGTAAACAGATATGCCTTCGGTATTCATAATATCAAATTCGCATTCCTTAAATGGGGGGGCAATTTTATTTTTAATAATTCGAGCACGATGCTGAGATCCAATTGGATCTCCGGAGGCAGTTTTGATATTGGCAATTTTTCGCAAATCAATACGAACCGATGAATAAAATTTTAGAGCTAAACCACCAGGAGTCGTTTCTGGATTACCAAACATTACTCCAATTTTTTGTCGAATTTGGTTGGTAAAAATAACTACAGTTTTAGATTTAGAAATAGCACCAGTCAATTTTCGAAGTGCTTGTGACATAAGTCGGGCTTGAACACCCATCATTGAATCCCCCATTTCGCCCTCAATTTCGGCTTTGGGAACTAAAGCAGCAACAGAATCAACAACTATGACATCAACAGCATTTGAGCGAACTAAAGTTTCAACTATTTCTAAGGCTTGTTCACCGTTGTCTGGTTGAGAAATTAATAGATTATCAAGATTAACTCCAACAGTAGCAGCACGAGTAGGATCAAGGGCATGTTCGACATCAATAAAGGCACAAGTACCACCAAGTTTTTGAGCTTCGGCTACAACATGAAGACAAACAGTGGTTTTTCCTGATGCTTCTGGTCCAAATATTTCAGTAACTCGACCTCGAGGAAGACCTCCGACACCTAAGGCAATATCAAGAGGTAAACAACCAGTAGGGACTACTTCAACTGACATATCTGATCTTTTTTCACCCATTTTCATAATAGCCCCGTCTCCGTAAGCTTTGGTAATTTGTTCCATGGCAACACGAATCGCTTCATTTTTTTGGCTTTGACTACCACCGACTGGAGAACCTTTTTGAACTTCTTTTTTCTTTTTCATAAAAATTACAAATTAATATTGATTAACAATTATAGTGATAACAAAATTGACTATATCAAGTCAAGGTATCAAAACACGAAGAAAAGACGAACATTAATTAAAAACTTTTACCAATGAAATACTTGCGCCTAAAAATTGATTATTTTTTATTAGAATTGAAGAATCATCTTTACTATCAATAATTTCTTTTTCTGAGGTTAGATAATATTCCCTAATATTTTCGTCCCTATCGATATATTTATAGTATATTTTTTTAAGATTTTTATCACCGATATCATCTATTTTAGGAAGAGGTAATTCCTGAACTAATTGATTTTGATAATTATATTTACCGATATTAAGAATGGCTCCATCGTTATAATTTTCTATCAAAATAGAACCATCCTCTATAAATTTTTTAACTCGTGGTCCGCTTACGTAGTAGTGTCCAATGTTAGTTCTTTCTTTTGTATTGATATTATACAAATAATAGTTTGTACCTTCATAGCAATAACTTCTAAGCAGAATGTGGCTTAAATCGGGCGATTGATCGAAAACTTGATAACCAATACAAAGTGTATCGCGATCTAAATTTCCTTCATCTTCTGTATAAGTGATATCGATTAATTTGTCTGAATTAATATCATATAGAAATAACTGCTTATAATCTGTACCGATAAAAATAATGTTTTTATAAGGCGAAGCTGTTAGTGTTATTATTTGGCCTATTTTAGGGTCATAGTTAAATATTGTTTTAGTCTCTCCGGTTTCAATATTTACTAAATTTACATTATGAGCCTTACCACCCCCACCAAACTTACCTCCTTTTTTTAATTTTTCTGTTACGTAACTATAAACAATAAATTTTTTGTCTTGAGTAATTGTGTAATCGGCTACGTCTGGGAGATCTTTTGCAATAACAGACTCTGTACCTAATAAATAATTTTTAACAATTTCACGGGTATAAATTTTGTTATCTTTTAAGTATGTAATCAAAGATGTGTTTAAATTAATGCTTTCGATAATATCTTGATCTTGATAATAATTATAGTCAGCTGCTTTCGGTGTACGAGTAATATTTTTAGAGTAACGGGGCTCGGGAATATTGTTTATTACGTAAGAATTTTCGATTAAAATACTAGTATCATTAATTTTGGTTTTTTCAAAAAATAATATATAGATGATGTTTAAAATTATCAAAAAAAGGCAAAATATTAGTATAACGACAGATGACTTTTTTGTGACATTTCTAAATAAGTATTTATTCATCTAATAAAAACAAAATATACTAATCAAATTATAATAACATGAAGGTTGATTAACTTGATATAATAATCTGCAAAATTAACACGGGGATTGGCGCAATTGGCTAGCGCGCACGGATGGGGTCCGTGAGGCTGCAGGTTCAAATCCTGTATCCCCGACAAAGAAGATAAAATGGTTTTTTTGATAAAATAAGGAATGGAATCGGGAAGTGAAAATATAACAAATGGAAATAGAGAGATATTTAGACCTATTTTTGATAAAAAATTGTTTGAGAATGATGTAAGTCAGGAGGTGCTTCGTAAATGGTTTGAAATAAATGATCGACTTGGATTATCGGTAATAGACAGATTAAAGTATCAAAAAATTGAAGAAGAAGGCAAAGTAATCCAAACTAGAGGCCGAACAAAATTATTGTCTTTACCTAATGATTTACAATTATTTGAAATTCCAAAGATTGTGGAAATAGTTGATATGGACACTTTTCCGGATCAACTTGAGAAACAGATACAAAGAAAAGAAAAAATTATATCGTTGGGAAAATTATTTAAAGATTCGGCTATATATATATACTCAAGACTAGATTCAATTGATCAAGGAAAAATACTAGCTACTAGTTTGGTTACAAATTTTATGGAATATGGTTATGCTCTAGAAAATGGCCGTAAAATGGAAAAAACTGAAATGTTAAAAAATTTAATGAGAGCAAAAATAACACAAGAAGAAACTGAGGCTGTAGATAAATTTCTGGCAGGAGAAAGTTTGTTTGAATCTAGAAGAATAAAGGCTGAGAGTGAGTCTGATTTAAAACCTGATGAAAATAAAGAAGAAATATATGAATCTTGGAGAAGAAAAACATTGGCTAGCTTTTTTAGAAATTTAGATAAGAGTATTCAATTAAATAATAAAAACGATAGAGTAAATCTAGAAATAAATGAAAATGAAGAGCCATGGAAAATAAAAACACCTGTTCATACAGATTTTTTGCAGAAGGTAATAATATCGATTGTTAAAAAAGCAGAATTACCAAAAACAGATTTGTATGCATCAATCTATGACAGAGGAGAGCGTAATTTATTGGAAAAAATGAAAGAAAAAACATGGAGAAGAAACCTTAGTTATTTATTTAAAAAAATTGGTATTAAATTAGAGTTGCCGGAAAAGACTTTATATGAAACATTAGATATCCCATCTCTTAAACGGGAGCTAGAAGTCGCACGTCAAAATGAGAATTCTATTATTATAAGTCAAAAGGAAAGAGAAATTGCTGAAAAAATTCAAAATAAAATTAAAAAACTTCCCTATTTTATTGATTCAAACATACCTAGTGATATGGTTAATAGTGGGATAATAAATTGTGTAGGAGCATCAATTTTGGGAGGAGCTTTAATGAGTGAAGTAGGATTGAATTATTTAGTTGCAGACGTACCAGGGCATTCATTGTTAGTGCTAATAACTGATGATGGAGGTGTGGAATGGAGAGACATGCTCTTAACTTTGCCTAATGAAAGATTAAGTAACGATATGATAAATTGTTCTAAATTTAATGGATCCAAATTAACATTGTCTGGTATTGTTCAATATAGTAAAAATCCAACAGGAGAGGGTATAAGATTTGAAATAGACAAATCTAAATACCCTAATAAATTTACTTGGATTACATCAAATGAAAGCCAATTAGTAAAATTATTTGAACCTAAATACGGGCAACAATATCAAATCATGAATAATATTGGAGCGTTTCTAATGTATCCATGGAAAAATAATAAAAATTATTATGAGAAAGAAAGAAATAAGGCCATTCAGTTTACTCAGGAATTAATAAAAATATTTCCAAACACCCCAGATTATCACCTTATACTAGCTAATTTATTATTGAAAAATGGTCAAGAACAAAAAGCTGTATACCATTATCAGCAGGTAATTTCGTTGGACCCAAATAATACAGAAGCTTATCTTTATTTTGGTAAGAGTATGGACTTATTAGGTCAAACAGACGCCGCTAAAAAAGTCTTTGATAAAGCAATAAAATTGACACCAAAAGAAAATTATTTTGATTTAGGTTCTAAATTTTTACTTCTGGGATACAGCAAAGAAGCGGTAAAATTTTTTGAAAAAGTATTAGAGGATAATAATTTAGATCCGATATTAACTTATAAAATGTTAAGTGCCGCCTATTTTGCTGAAAATAAAATCGATGAAGTAGAAAAACTTTTTAGTAAAATCAGAACTTTAGACCCGAATCAAAAAATCGGTTATTACACTTTAGTAGAGATATTTAAATATATGGGAGATAAGAACAACGAAATGAAGACGTATTATTATTCAATTAAAGAAAACCCAACAGACAAAAATAATTATATAAATCTGGTTTTGATTTTAAATGATGATGAGCGTTTTGACGAAGCGATTGATATATTAGTTTCAGCAACAAAAAATGGGATTAAGGACAAATTTATATATGAACTTTGGATATCTAACCTGATTTTTTTAAAAAGATTTAATGAGGCCATTGATCTTTGTAATCAGCAATTAGCCATTAATCCCAAATCTGCAGAAATATACGAATTGTTAGGGTATTGTTTAAGGTCAATCAATAGAAAAGCTGAATCTAAAGAAGCACTACTAAAGGCTCTAAAATTTTATCAAAAAAAAACAGACTTGTTTAGTAAACTTAAAATAGATATGATCAAAATAGAATTAAATTATTTAGAATAAACGTAAAAATTTTTTTGAAGCAAAACCGACCTTTTGAAAATTAATAATACTGACATAATAAGAATGATTTATAATTAGCTTTATGACAATAAAATTTGGACCAAATGACATTATTCGAGACGAACATTTTTTGGTGACCAAAAAAGAAGTTAGACAAACAAGTAAGGGTGACGATTATTTACAGCTTGAATTGAGTCGACCAGAAGGCGTAATAGAGGCAAAGATTTGGAATAATAATTTATCGCAATGCCAAGTAGAGGTAGGAAAAGTGATTGAAATAAAAGGAAAAACACAAGATTATAAAGGACAGATAAGTTTGATTGTGGATAGTTGCCAAATAATTAACAGTGAAGAAGCACAAGATTATAAGTCGGCACCTAAAACAATGGTGTTTGATATCGAAACAGTGGGGAAAAAATTTGAAGACTTAGATGAAGTGGAACAAGACTATTTGGTTAATAATTTGGAAAAAGGAGAGGTAGACAAAGAAGTAGCCAAGAAAAAAACAGGCCTTTACTCAATATTTGGAATGGTTTGTGCAATTGGTGCTTATAACCCTAATACAAAAAAAGGAATAGTACTTTTACTTGGAGATAACGAGCTTAAACCAGAAAAAGAAAACTATACTTATAAAATTTTTAAAACTGAAAAAGATTTATTAATTGGATTTTGGGAAATTGCTAAAGAGTACGAACTTTTTGTAACCTATAATGGAGATACTTTTGATTTTCCTTATTTACAAATCAGATCGGGAATAAATCGGGTAAAAGTACCATTTGAAATTAAAAAATGGGGAGGAGACAAATTTGTTGATTTGCAAAACAAAATTAGACAATCACATGGTTTTAAGCTAGAAATGCTATGTAAAGCATTTGGTATTGACAATCCCAAAGAAGCTGGAGTTCATGGGGGTGATGTCAATGACCTTTTTGAAAATAAAGATTTTCAAAAAATTGCTGATTATGTGGCCAGAGATGCATTTTCCACTTCAGAACTATATCTTATCTGGGATGAATATATGAGCGGAAAAATTTAATTAGTTAATTAGTAAGTAGTTAGTAGTAAATAGCAAAACATGAAAAATACAAAATCAGAAGAAAAAAAATACCAAATTGAACTAGAGGTGGTTGAGGTGGGAAAGGTAAGCAATTCTGTTAAAACAATAAGATCTGCTAAAAAAAATTTTAAAA
>CAZRPX010000017.1:0-10105 GCA_964602085.1 uncultured Gammaproteobacteria bacterium | reverse complement strand
TGAAATTGGAAAAAACCTTATAGACGCTAGTGGTGACAGCAGTCAAAATATTGGCTCCAAATACACCACTATCGGGCCAATTATCAATGCCATACTAAAAAATTCTCTAACCATTGCCGGAATTATTTTCTTAGCCCTTCTAGTTTTTGGAGGGATTAGCATGATTGCTGGAGCTGGTAACAGTGATTCCAAAAAAGCAGCCCAATCCAAACAAACTGTCACTAGTGCTGTTATTGGTCTAGTTATTGTTGTTTCGGCATACTTTATAATTCAAATTATTGAAATTATTACTGGTTTAAATATTTTAAACAACACTACGCTATAATATTGTTATGTTACAAATATTTGGAACAATTACTGATCCGACCGGTTCTAACAGTCAAAATGGTTCTGGTCTTTTTTCACTTCTAAATAGTATTTTTCAATTAGCCGGAGTTGTCGCTGGTATCTTTTTTATTGTCCAACTAATTTTAGCCGGTTATGGGTACCTTTCTTCCAATGGTGACCCAAAAAAAGCTGAAGCCTCATGGGCCAAAATTACTCAAAGCCTTATCGGTTTAATAATTGTTGCTAGCGCTTTTGTTATTGCTAGTGTTGTCGGTGCATTCCTTAATATTAATATTCTTAATCCTACCATTGAACCTATAAATTAAATAATTTATGACTAATAAAAATCTACTTGCTGTCGCTTTTGAATTAAAAGGTCCAGGTATTGTTCCAGACTGGACCAACCCAGCCAAACCGATCGAGAATCTTATTAGCCAAATTATTGGTATCCTAACCATTGTTGGAGCTATTTTCTTTATATTCCAAATTATTTTTGCCGGCTACGCCATGATATCTGCACAAGGCGACCCAAAAAAAATTGAAGTCGCCCGAAGCCGACTTACCAACGGAATTCTTGGCTTAACCATAGTCGTTGTTGCCCTTGGTATTGGTGCTTTTATAGCCACCCTCCTTGGCATTAGAGACCCACTTAACATTCAAAACCTAATACCTAAAGGTTAAAAATAACTATGATTAATTTAGTCAAACCAGTCTTTGCTCAAATTAATAATCCAGTCCTCAACGATCCGGCAATCGGTGCTAGTCCAGAAGTATATGTTAACAATGTCATTCAGGCCATAATCTCTATTTTTCTACTTGTCGCCGTCATTTATTTCATTTGGCACTTTGTTATGTCTGCCTATCATATGATTTCTTCCAATGGTGATCCTAAAAAATGGGAAGAAGCCCAAAAATCAATTCTTTATGCTTTTGTTGGATTAATGTTAGTTTTTTCAATTTTTGCCATTCTCAAATTTGTTGGCATCGTATTTGGCATCGACAGTCTCCAACAACTCGAGTTAACTTGGCCCCGTATTGGTTCTTGACAAATATAGTGTTATCATCCATTATTAATTATTAATATTTACAAAAAAAAAATGATTAAAAACATCAAAAACAAAATCAACTATCTGGCCTTTGCCGTCCCGGCATTTGCTCAAGAAAAAATTAGCTTAGCTCCCACAGATGAATTTGCTGGACTTAAAGATCTCACTGCTCCAGGAATTCTTTCAGGTGCTATCGGATTAATTCTTTTACTTGTTGCTATCGTCTTTTTCTTCATCCTAGTTATCGGTGGTCTTAAATGGGTCACTTCTGGTGGTGATGAGAAAAAAGTCGGTGCTGCTCGAGCTCAAATCACCAACGCTCTTATTGGTTTAGCTATTGTTTTTGCCGCCTGGGCAATCATGAAACTTATTGGTAGCATCTTTGGTATTTCCATCCTTGATGGAATTTCTATTCCTGATTTCAAAGGTTAAGCAATTTATTTTAAATATAAACCCCCTTCAATTTGAAGGGGGTTTTTGTTGCTAGCTTCGTCTCTTTTCAATCTCTGTTTTAATGTATAATTATTTTATGCTTATTCAAAATATTTTTAAACCCAAATTAGTTTTCGCTCAAGAAAATACTTGGTCAAATAGGTGTCAAACTGATGGTGTTGCCACCATCCAAGGGTTTGAATGTCTTTTCCAAAATATTCTTCAAGTAATTGTTCCAGTTGTTGGTTTAGTTTTTTTCGCCATGTTTATCAATGGTGGTTTTAAATATTTAACCTCTGGTGGTGATCCCAAAAAAGCTGCCGCCGCCACCAAAACGCTTACCGTCGCTTTTATTGGTTTAATCGGGATTATTGCTTCTTGGTTTATTTTGCTATTTATCAAACAATTCACTGGTATCGATGTCACTATTTTTAAAATTCCATCATAATTCAAAGTGATTAAAAAAATTATTTTAATTAGTTTAATCTGTCTTTTTTTATTTTTTTGTTTAAACATTACTCCTGTATTAGCCCAAACACCTAATCTTAATATAAACTCCTCTCAAAACACAGAAATAATTTCCAGCGGGACAAACAATTCTCCCTCTGTTTTAGGAATAATTGATGTTCTAGATACAATTTGGGATTGGCTTGTTAATACTTATAAAACAGTAGCTAATTTTATTACCAATAGCTTTTCTTTTTTCAGCAATTCTACCCCAACTGCTATTGATACAAGAAAATTAAACTACGATTATACTCAAGAAGACAAAAATATTAATACCAGAGCCATGCCTGAAAAAATAAAAAAATACCGTAAAGGTGTTTGGTTTTATGAAGTACTTGACCCAGAAAATAAAGGAAAATACAAAAAAGAAGACGAACTTGTTGAAAGTAGTCGATCAGACTGTCCAGACACAATAAAAGTTGTAGATATTATTTACTTTTACTATAAAAACCAAGATAAATATCCAAAAATACTTTATGAAAGAGGCAAAATGGATGCTCCAGTTGACTATCCAGATGACTTAATAAACAGTCTAAATATCAATTTAAATTATTCAGATGAATGTTATATTAATGCCTATGACAATCTTCCAGACGCCCCCATAGGGTGGTTCGTTGTCAGCGGTGATGATCAATCTACATCATTCTTTAGTACTCAACTAAATGATAGTGTTCGAACTATTATATCTAACAACGCCCAAGGTGAATCCGCCCCTCCAGACGTCACCAATGAAATAGAAGCCCGTATGATTGCCGAAGATACGGATAAACAAGAAAGAAGTATGCTCTTACATCTAATTCCCGAAGAAGAGCAACTTACCATTCCCTGTGGCGACGATTCTACAAAAAATCGTAACTATCTTCGTATTGCCTACTATAATACTCTATACCCAGAAAACTGGGCACGAAAAGATTACAACAGCGGAAAAACCATGGATGGATTAATTATTGAAGAAGGAGGGACTCCTACTGAAGATGAAACTTACAGTATGAGCCAACATGGTGCCCATGGAATGTCCCTGCATGCTTATGACTACAAACAAATTCTTTCTGCCTATTTTGGTGACGTTACCACCGCCTTTAAAGATGAAGGAAGATCAGATGAAAATTTAAAAATTAGTGTTTTCGTTGGCACAAATTATGGTACTGACAGTTTTGATAGTTGTCTAAAACTGCCGTCTGGAGAAAAATTTATGCCAGATGTTGAAAAGGGAGAAGGTGGTTTTAAATTAGTAAGTAAGCACCCCAAAGTAATTGAAGCATGTAAAAAAGGTGTTGATTATGAACCAATTCTTGAAACATACATCGATAAAGAGACTGGGGAAAGAAAAACTAAAGAAACTGGAAAGTTTAAAGAAAAAGTCCCAGGTACTTGTATGGGTTTTATAAAAGATCTCAGTATGACTGATTACTTATTAGGTATTGCCGAAACCCCAATAAGGTGGCACCTCGAATATCAAAAAGCCCATATAATAGTTTGTCGACAACATGCCCTTGATTCAAAATCAGGCTCGGCAATTAGTGCCAGTGGCGAAGAATTAGGAGAATGGGTTTACAACAACTCCAACACTCAAGCTTTTCGTTGTGACCAAGCAAACATGGGTATCGGAAGTACTAATAATTTAGCTATGGCCATTAAACTAACAGACCGAGAATATGTTGTTTATGAAAACAGCGACGAACCAGTTCCAGTTAGTGAAAGATCTTATTTTGGCCGACAACAGATAAAGCCTCCTTTTTTCGATGGTACTATTTATGAAAATTTATCTATGGTTAAACATAGTGGTTACTACAAATCTGTAACTGGTATCTGTTTTACAGCTTTAAAAAACACTCTAGACGATGATGGCCAACTTCAACTAACCAACAATTCAAGCCAATCACCTATTATTAATAATTATGACCTTGCCACCATTGATAATGGTAGATATTTAAAAACCTATACTTATAACGACAATCAAACTCACACCAATACCCAAATACTAGGAGTTCAGACACATTCTGATAAGTGCTATTTGGATAGTCGAATATTTTCTGCTCTAGACTCTCTTATATCCTCCCTAGAGCAAGACATTTCTGACAACCAAATTATTCCAAACAGTTGTTATCGAAGTCTTACCGATCAAAACAAACTCTGGATTAATGGGCTTAAAACATATGGTAATGAAACTCAGGCAATAAAACACATCAATAAACCAGGAGAATCTCCTCACCACACCGGCCGAGTCATAGATTTTGCTGACAAAAATGGGAAACTCACTATTAACTCTTCAGTGTATCAATGGCTTGTTAAAAACGGTTCTCGTTTCGGTTTTTATAACCTTAAACTTGAACCAGAACACTGGGTTTATAACCCTTAATTCTTATGATTAAAAAAATATTAAAAAATAAATTTATATTAATTTTGATATTAATTTTTTTGGTTTTAATTATTATTAAAATAATTTCAAAAAAAACAGTTGATCAACCATCCCAACCAGATATTTTAATTCCTGATACATCATCTCAAAACAAGACCACCACAACTCCTATTACCACCCCAAAAATAATTTCCACTAATATAGTTAATTCCAATTTATATCCTACACTTAAACCCAAAGAGGAAACAATTTCCGATATAAATTACGAAATTCCTCTTTCCCAATTTCTTCCTTATCAAGGAAAATATTTTGTCGCCACTCGATATATTGAAGCTAACAATATTGAAACCAAGGTTTACAACCGAAAAGACACTGATTTAGCCAAAAAAGAAATTCAAGAATGGTTTGCCAAATATGGAGTCGAAAATATTGATAAATTTACTATTATTTATTAACAAAATACGCGTTATCCTGTTGTAATACTAGATTATTTGATAGAATTAATTATCTTATGACCATCAAACAAGTTTTTCATCGTCTAAATCGTCGTGATTTCCGCTTTTTCCCCAAAATATCAACTCCTTTAAAAATATTTTTAGTTATTCTTTTTGTTTTTAGTACTGTTTTGTTATCCCAAAAAATATTTGCCCAAGAGACCAATCCTATAAAAGAAAAACAAGATGCTATGATGAAAGGTAATAATCAAGAGGCTTGGCTTGACAACGCTATGGGTAGTAATTTAATGAGTTTACAAGTAATGCTTGCTGGCACTTTTCCAGACGAGATCTTAGAAGAAAGACCCGAGAATCTTGATACTGAACCTGGTATAAAAATGGAAAGTTATAGACCCGGCGGATTAATTGGTGTTACCAATAAAATTATTGGGTCTACCTTTAATACATCAGCCTCAGGAATACTTTATATTGCTCAATTAAAAGATAATTTTTTAGGTAAACCAGTTTATGCCGCCGATTCCACTGGTTTTGAAAGTTTAAACAATATAATTAAATTGTGGAAAATGAGCCGAAATATTGTTTATGTATTAATCTCTCTCTACTTTATTGTTTTGGGTATAATGATTATGCTTCGTATCAAGATTAGCCCCCAAGCCGTAATCACTGTTCAATCATCTCTACCAAAAGTTATTACTGTTTTAATATTAGTTACCTTCTCATATGCCATTGCTGGTTTAACAATTGATTTTATTAATTTCTTACAACCATTTGCTATCTCTTTATTGTTTAATACCTTAAAAGACAATAACTTAAAAGAAAATTTGTTCCCCCTCTCATGGGGTGATTGGTCTTTGACTAATCTTGTTAATGCTATTCAAAGCCTTTTTGCAAAACTTGGAATAGCAGATGAACCATTTAGTTATGCCAGTCTTGTAAATCCCAGTTTTAATACAATGATGTCCATGATAACCCGTCTTGCTCCAAACATAATTATCTTATTATTAGGTGCAACTATTGGGAGTATTTTTGGAGGAATTACTGGTGTAGCAGTTATTCCTGTAGCCGCCGCTGGTGGTGCACTATTAGCTTCTGCTGTAGTTGCTTTGATAGTTATGATTTATATATTTAAACTTGTTTTTAATCTTGCAAAAGTCTATATTACTATCTTATTAAACATAATTTTTGCTCCTTTCATAATATTTATGGGTATCTTTCCTGGATCAAAAGAAGGATTTTCTAAATGGCTAACCACCCTTATCGCTAATTTAATCGTTTTTCCCGCAGTTCTTTTGTTTTTAATTATTGCTAACATCCTTAGCCAAGGCATCCATGGAGGACTTTGGGCACCTCAACTTATTTCCGGACAAACATGGTTTTTACCCATAATTTTTGGTATTGCGGCTATTGCTATTACTTCAAAACTACCCACTTTAATTCCCGAAGCCGTTTTTAGTATTAAACCATCACCATTTGGTAAAGCCATTGGTGAAAGTTTAAAGGGCCCAGTTTCTGTTGCCAAATTTGGTGCTCGAGGTGCAGCTCAATATGGCGCTGATGTTGTTGATAAAAGATTTAAAAGCTCTACTTCTCCTTCAAAGGGATTAACATTTCTAAACAGCCTCCGAAAAACAGCTGCTACTACTGGAATTATCAAAAATCACTAAAAAAATATTTATCTATCTTCTTCTTTTTTCTTCTTTTATTCTTTTACTTTCTCTTACTGATGCCCTCTTCTCTGCAATACTTATAGCTCTTTTTGATGAAAGCCAACCTTCGGCGTTTAAAATTTCTTTAACTTTTAAAGAAATCCCTGTATTTAAATTTAGTAATCTAACAAAATTATTAACAACAACATCGTAATTGTCACTATCAGCTTTAATAGCTGCTCTATTTAATATTGGTGTATCTAAATTAATCTCTATGCCTACCGCATTAGCAATCAGCCAAGCATAAAATTCTGGACAATCAACATATTTTTCATGACCAAACGCTCTGCCTTGTCTAGCCGCTTCTTCTGGAGTCAATCTAATTTTATTAATCCCAGTTACCAGGCCTTTTAATTTTTCGACCGCAGAAGCGAATTTATCCGGCTGTTGAACAGGACTATATTCTCCTTTACCTATTAAAAAAGGACTAACTGAAATTACCTCATCCCAAGTATCTCTTAAGCTTACAAAAACATCCAAATCATTTTCTTTAAAAACAATTTCTTTTTTATTACGTAAAGCTTCAGAAAATGTCATCTCCTCACCATCCTTAGTTTTAACATGATATTCATCACTAAAACTACACATTGTTCTTTTAGGCATCAATCTCCATTTAGCCTGTTCATCAGTCATTTCAGTTCTATCATTATCGGCGGCATAAACCAATTTTTGACTAAAATTAGCTCCTTCTTCTTCCATTCGTCTTTTAGCCCAAAGAGACAAATTACCACCAAATAATTCTTCCGAGCCTTGAAGGCTTCCTTTCCTAATACTTGCCTTTTGTAAAAATTTTTCCAGAGGCATCATCATTGTTCTAAGTTTATCACTGTTAATTTGGCTTGGTTTTAAACTTCTTTTTGTATCCGCTGATTCTATAACATGACCCACAAACAAAAAATTCCAAGCTGTTGCCACTGCCCTTTTTTCTTCTAACGCATTATCTGTTATCCATTTATTTTCTAATTCCGCATCAGTTCTATTATCAATAATTCCTCTATTTCCTCTAAAATTTTTAAAATCATCTCTAGCTTTTTTTATATAATCCTTAATTGCGTCTTTATAAACTGTTTCCCAATCACTATTTATCTCTCCGATTTTATTAGGATATAATTTCTTCAAAGCCATCTTTTTGTACATTTCCTCTTTAAAACTTTCAAAACTAAAACCAGAATCAATATCGCCACATTTCTTAGCCACAGATTTATCAATCCTCCCATCTGGACCTAATTTTAGTCTAGAAAATACTCTTCCATCTTCACTATATGGTTCTAAAAGATCACCCACAAAAGTCTCCAAAGCCTCTTTTACCCCTGGCATTTCGTAAATAAATTTCAACTCTGTCTCAGGTAAATTATAAACTTCACTTTGTCTTGCTTTTTCAGCCGAAATATCCTTAACTCCCAACTTATACTCAGCTCCGCTAGCTAACTTTTGTTGAATTTTTAATAAATATTGTTCTTTAGGTGGGAGTTTTCTCACCCATTCTGGAGGTGGAGTAAAATACAAACGAGGGTTTTGTTGATTAAAAAGAGCGTCCACAAAACTACTAGGATCAATTTCATACGGACTTCTATATTCACTCTTTGGATCTTTTGCATACCGATTATCACGCATCGCTGCCAGATCAGGTCCACTATTATTTTTATTCTCTTTCCTAGATTCCTCCTTTCCAGTGGTTTGATATTCTTCTGTATTAGTGAATGGTTCTTTGGCTTTTTTCTTCTCTTCATCAGTTGCTTCTTTATCTACTTTTATTACATACTCACCCACCCCTCTAAGCGTTGGTGGTAGTATATCGTCTATTTGTTCTCCAGTTAGTTGTGAAGTAATTGTCTCTGTCGCTTCATTAGAATAATTTCCAAAAGCTTTATTCATGGCAACAAATATTCCTTTTCCTAATACACCCAAATTTTCTTTAGCAATCTCTTTTTGTCTGTCAGTAGCGCTTGGATTTTTTAAAGTATTTAATATTTCTTCAGCTGATTTATATCCCGCTCCAAAAACATCTAATACTTCCTGACTTTTTTGTTGAGATCTTTCTTCTTCAATACTGCCACCAAATATACCACTATTTTCAACCAATACTCTTGTTATGTTTTCTGTCCTAATTTGGTTTTCTTTATTTCTTTGCTCTATATTAGCATTTTTAATAAAGTCTATTGGAGATGGTCTTTCACTCATAGTGAATTATACAACAAAGTTGTATTAACTATCAAATTAAAACTCAGTTTAGTCCTTATTTAAAACCAAATCTATTTATTTTATTTTTAAATTAGAAATCAGACATTAGAAATTAGAAATTTATTTTCTACTTCATAATTTCTTCAAATTCTTCCTGTCCTAAACTTTCTTTTTCTACCAAAGATTTGGCTAAAATTTCTAGCTTTTTCTTATTTTTACTCAAAACTCTTTTGGCTTCTTGGTGTGCTTCATTAACTAATTTTTTAATTTCTTCATCCACTTTTGATTGCATTTGATCAGAAATTTTTGAAGGTTCCATATAAGCTTTTCCAAAATCATTAATATCAATTTGTGGCCCTAAGTTTATTGGCCCCAAATCCGACATTCCCCATTCCACCACCATATCTCTAGCAATATTAGTTGCATGACTAATGTCACTAGAAGCTCCAGTAGTAATATCTTTAAAAACCATTTCTTCCGCCGCTCTGCCTCCCATAGCCATGGCCATTTGTTTAATCAATTTACTTTTTGTCTGATGAATTATGTCTTTTTGGGGTGGAATTAGGGTAAATCCCAATGCCATTCCTCGAGAAATTATTGAAATTTTCGATACTGGGTCCAACTCTTCCACAAAGTTTACAATTGCGTGCCCCGCTTCATGATAAGCCGTCATCAATTTGTCATCATCACTTTGGGTTCGTCTTTTTTCCGCCCCAAGTTTTACTTTCAAAGAAGCATCATCAATATCTTTCATCGAAATTTTTTCTTTATTTTGTCTGGCGGCTGCAATTGCTGACTCGTTTAACATATTTTCCAAATCTGCTCCTGAAAATCCAACCGTATTTTTAGACACCAAATCCCAATTAACCGTCTCATCAAATGGCTTACCTTTGGCATGAATGGCTAAAATATCTTTTCTGGCTTCCAAATCAGGATATTCCAACACAACTCGACGATCAAACCTTCCTGGTCGAAGCAAAGCTGGATCCAACAAATCACCTCTATTTGTTGCCGCCAAGACTACCACTGCGGTATTAGCTTCAAATCCATCCATTTCCACCAAAATTTGATTAAGTGTTTGTTCTCTTTCTC
>CAZRPX010000016.1:9479-10947 GCA_964602085.1 uncultured Gammaproteobacteria bacterium | reverse complement strand
ATGGGTAGAAATATCGCTGTCAAAGAAGCTTTACCAAAGCCAGATCGTGTATAAAATAAATTAAAAACGATTTATAAAACCCTCCGGGAAACCGGAGGGTTTTTTGGATGATTAAACCCACCCTACCCTCCCTTGAAGAAGGGAGGACTTAAAAGGAAACTCAAAATAAGGTAAAATAAGACAGAATGAAAGGTTTAGTTATTCCAGAAAAAGTAAAAAATATAATCAAAAAGTTTGCCGAAAATAAGGCTGAGATTTATATCGTCGGTGGGGCTTGTCGTGACCTTTTACTAGGACGTGAGGTAAATGACTGGGATTTTACAACTAATTTACCACCCGAAAAGATGAAAAAACTGTTTTCTAAAAATAGTTTTTATAACAACAATTTTGGAACTTTAAGTATTTTAGAAAAAGACGGTGAAATATTTGAAGTAACTACTTTTAGAACTGAAAAAGGTTATAGTGATGGTCGCCACCCTGACGAGGTTAAATGGGGAAAAAGTTTAAAAGAAGATTTGGAAAGAAGAGACTTCACCATTAACGCTATAGCCATTGATTTTAAACCCACCCTACCCTCCCTTAAAAAGGGAGGCTTTATTACTGATAATTTTAAAATAATTGATTTATTTGAGGGGCAAAAGGATTTAGAAAAAAAACTTATAAGAACAGTTGGAAATCCTGATGATAGATTTAAAGAAGATGCACTGAGATTAATAAGGGCTGTAAGAATTGCTGGACAAATAGGGTTTAGTATTGAAGAAAATACCTTAAAATCAATTCAAAAAAATGCAAAATTAATAAATAATATTGCGGGAGAAAGAATTAGAGATGAAATTTTTAAAATTTTACTTTCGGATAGGCCGTCACAAGGTGTTGGCTTGCTAAGAGATTCTGGTTTGTTAGGCGAGTTAATGCCTGAGTTAATAAATGGAATTAATATGACCCAAAAGGGTCACCATATTGACGATGTTTGGACTCATAATTTAAAAACTTTAGATAATTGCGAGAGTAAAAATCCAGTAACTAGATTGGCAGCATTACTCCACGATGTCGGTAAGCCAAAATCGATGCGAGGAGAAGAAGGAAACCGAACTTTTCATAATCACGAAGTCTATGGATCAAGAATTGCGGTAAGTATTGGAAAAAGATTAAAACTTTCAAATAAAGAACTCGACCAATTGTTTAGATTAGTCAGATGGCATATGTTTACAGTCCAAGAAACTCAAACAGATAAAGCAGTTAGAAGATTTATCCGAAATGTGACTTTAGATTATATTGACGAAATGATTGCTATGAGACGAGCTGATAGACTTGGGAGCGGGGCCAAAGAAACTAGTTGGAGATGGGAACTATTTAAAAAAAGAATAGTTGAAGTTCAAAAACAACCATTTGCAGTTAAAGACTTAAAAATCAAAGGTGATGATGTAATGGAAATATTAAAAATACGTCCAAGTAGAAGGGTTGGTGA
>CAZRPX010000016.1:0-9379 GCA_964602085.1 uncultured Gammaproteobacteria bacterium | reverse complement strand
GTAACAACAGTATCATGGACAGATGAAGAGAGAGTTGTAAGTATGGCGGTAACAAATAAAGAATCTAATTGGGCCCCAAAAAAGTGACCCAAAACTGAAAAACTGCCCATTAAAATTAAAGTATCGTGAAGCATGGCCAAAACGGCCGAAGTACCAAAAGAAAAATCACGAAATCGGCGACCAATAAACAAAAAAAGGAAAAGTGAAGTTAAAATAACAGCAAAAATTGTTTTTTTTAGTAACTCACGACCTAAAATTGCCCCAACAGACTCAAATTTTAATTCTTTGATATCAGTGTCAATCTCTTTTAAACTATTATTAAGCGTCTCTTTTTGAGTAAGAGTAATATCAATAAATTTAAGCGAATAGTTATTATTTCCTAAATTGTTAACCTCTTTTAGCTCAATTTGGTTTTGGGAAAATACCTCTTTGAAATTGTCTTCGTTAATTTTGGTTGAATTTAGCTCCCAAACAGCACCTCCAGTAAAATCGATTGATGGTTTAAATCCCCAAAAAATTATCGACAAAACAGAACTTATTAGCAAAATTATGGATATGACCAAAAATAGTGGGCGAAGCTTCATAATATTCATATTTTTAGTTTGTTAGAACTTTAGAGCGTTAGTGCTTTAGTTTTTTAGAATTAACAGTTAATTTTTCTTTGGCAAAAATTCTTAAAAGATTTCTGGTGACAAAAACTCCGGTAAAGATACCGACAAAAATACCCAAAAGTAAGGTTATGGCAAAACCTCGAATCATACCTGAAGTACTTAAAAACGACCAATTAAAAGGATTAAATAATATAAGTCCAGTAATAATGGCACAGGTGTTGGCATCTTTAATTGAATCCCAGGCTCGACCAAAGCTGGTTTCCAGAGCCACGTTCCAATCACGTCCACGACGAACCTCTTCTTTAACTCTTTCAAAAATTAAAATATTACTATCAACAGCCATACCAATGGATAATATAAATCCAACAATTCCGGGGAAAGTTAGAGTGACTGGAATTAGACGATAAAGAGTCAGAGTAATTAATCCATAAATAATTAAACCGATATCAGCAATTAATCCAAGCTTACCGTAGCTGGCAATCATAAATAAAGAAACTATGATCAAACCGACAATGCCAGCAAATAAACCTTTGTTTAATGAATCCTGACCAAGAGTGGCACCAATTTTTGATGGTTGAATTAATGTGATTGGTAATGGAAGGGCCCCAGCATTGAGTTGGACCGATAATTCTTTGGCAGATTTTGTATCAAAATTACCACTAATGACAGCTTTACCTTCGGTTATGACTGATTGGACCGTAGGATAAGTTATTGGGATAGGATTGTCATCTAAAAATATAGCAATCCCTTTGTTTAAAAACTCTCTGGTAGCTTGGGCAAATAGTTTAGTCCCTTCTTCATTAAACTCAAGAGCAATTTCTGGTTTCGAGTCATTTGGATTAATTTGAACAGATGAGCGACTTAAATGTGATCCATTAAGACCGGTATCTTTAGAAAAAACATCATTGAAAGTAGCAGATTCGGTGGCTTCTGGAGGTAATTCGACTTCGCCTTTAAAGGACAGTTGGGCTGTGGTTCCAATTAACTTAATAGCATCTGAAACATCAGCCAACCCTGGTAATTCAACTTTAAGTCGATATTGGTTTTGTTCTTTATTAATCTGAACATTAGTTTCACTAACACCAAACAAATTAATTCTTCTTTCAATATTATTTTTTAATGATTCTAAGGCTGAAGAAAGATTTTCTGGTTGTACGTTGTTGGTATCGATGTTAAATGTTAGAGATACACCCCCAGCCAAATCGAGACCATATTTAAGGTCAATAGTTTTATTAAAGTTAAAATTACCTAGTTTAAAATTTAAGTTAGGACGATAAAGAGCGTGTTCCCATCTAATTTTTCCTAAATTAATTTTTATAGGTAATTTTTGAGGAAAATTTATTATTAGACAAATAAGAGTAATGGTGAGAATAACCCAAAAATTACGATGAGTTTTTTTTGTTTGATTCATAGCTACTTTTGTCCGTTAATTAGGGATAATTGTCGAGGATGACCAGAAAAAAGGTAAGTAATACATACTTTAGTACGATTAATTTTTACAGACACAGGGTCACCTTCTTTAATATTAAAATCTTTAATTGATTTTGACGGAATAGTAAGAGCTAAGCTATTTCCCGTTTTAATAACTTTTCTAAATTTGGCCATTAGTTTACAGACTACTAATTTCTGATTGGTTCCCTATTATAGCAATTGGGCCACCCAAGAAGAAGTCGACAATAAATTGATCTCTTTTTTGACGACGTAAGCGAAATTCTCCCTTGCCCATAACCATATAATTAATTTCGTGGCCACGAGTTTGTTCTTCTTGTTTGATGAAAGAGTCAATTTCTCTAAGAGAGACATCGCCAACAATTATTAAATCAATATCGTCGGGGTTTCTTTTGTCGCCAGTAATAAATTTATTACTATAAAACACGAGTTTTATGGTACCGAGAGTCTCATTTTTATTTTGTAACTTTAGACCCAAACCGGAGCTTTGATTAGCAATGGCAAGAAGATTAAAAAAAAGAGATGATTGTTTGTCAGCCCAATAATAAAGACGATTACCTCTCCATTCAGAACTAATTACACCTGATTTTTGCAAATTAGCTAACTCACGTCTAACAGAATTGATTTCCTCATCAGTTAGGCGAACTAGCTGACGAACATAAAAAATCTCTTGTGGGTTATAAAACAAAATATTAATTAGTTTTAATCTTGTTTGAGAGACAAATAAATGTTTTAAACTAGTTTGAATCTTCATAAGTTAATTAAAAGTGACACTGTTTCCAATAGGAAGAATTTCTACCCAGACATTTCCTGGAATAAAGTTTATTTCTTTACCAGTTTTTGTATCTTTGTAAATAGTGCGAGAGGCTCGATTTGCTTTTGACCAAGTAATCTCTGTTTTAACACCGTTTTGAACCAAAAACCCGGTACCGTTTCCGATTACAGCATATAAATTGTGAAGATGTTCGTCAACTGACCGAGTTTCTTTCACAAATTGAATAACTATATTTTTAGCAGTAATAGTTTCTTGAGTATTAAAATCAATGTGGTCAGCTCCACCATTAGATCTTTGGTAAGTATTTTTAGTAGAATCGTATCTCCAAACGACATTGTAACCTTTCATACTGGACCAGAAATCAAACGAAATATTGGTAGCATCAGAAGTAGCCGCTGGTTTATCTTCTTGTTTAAACAGCCAAGGGCGATAGTTTTTATCCCAAGAGATTTTTTTAGCTTCGGTCGTGTTGGTTAAACCCCTAGACTCGGCAATATTCCAAAGTTCTGTAGAAGAACAGTACATAGTGTGTTCGGTCGCTTTTGGACTGCCGGTTCTGTCAGGTTCTCGTCGACAGGCTTTGTAAGAAAGAGAAAATTGGCTTAAATCACCCCAAGTTCCTTTATTTGTCCAACCATAGGCAGCTATTTGTTCTAATGCTTGAGCTTTGGTGGCAGTAGTGCATGGGCCACCATCGGTGGCAGCGCTACAATTTGCGCCTCCAACATGGTTATAAAGTGGGTAGTCTGAATATTCTGACGCTAAATCAAGGAAATAAGTTCGAGCTGATCTGACTGGGCCAACATCGTATTTATTAGCTTGAGATCCAGCAACTTGACCACAATAAAAAACACCCATAAATCTAGTAATTCCTCCTTCGGCAACGGCTTCATAGACGATATCTGCCGTTTGTAACCCTGATTGAGGTCGAGAATCGTTGTGATTTTCAATCATTACCATCAAAGGTCGCCTGGTTGACCAAATTTCTTTTTCTTCTTTGGTATACAACTTACCATTTATAGGACAAACTTCTGTTTTTGGGCCAGGATAAATTTCTGTTTTTTGAGGGTTAGTAGGAGTTATATCAGCTGTCTGATCTGTTTCTTTTTTGGAAAAAATTAAAAAAGAATTACTATTTGCTGGAATTAAATAATCAAATAAAAAATAAGAAACGCCACTAATAAGTAAAAAGACACCTAAATAACTAATTGTTTTGATTATTTTGGAATTCATTTAATTTTTAACCTTTAATAGTATTAACTATAGCTAATTTTTCTTCTTTTGACAAAGTGTTATTTTCGACTTGACCATTTTTTATCGATTTAGCATAAATACGAGTGATATCTCGATTGTGAAGAGATGTTACAACAGCACCAGAATTGTTTTGATCGAGAATGGTTAAAATAAAACTTTGATCACCCCCAACATTCTCAAAAGGATTAAAACGGGTAACATTAATTTTACATTTAAAATCTGAAGTAATTTGCGGTGTTTCTTGGCGAATTTTGTTCTTTTTATATAACGCTCGGGAAATTAAAAACAACCAAAAAGAATTTATAAAAAATAATAATAAAATTACGGCTGTCATATTCTGTTTAATTGTACCAAAAATTCTATGCTATACTGGCTTTAGAAATGATTCAGGAAGTAAATAATAAATTTTTGAAAAGAGATTTAATAAAAAGCTTGATTTTAAGTTTGATTTCGTTTATGGTGATAATTGCTATCTATTTATTCGTTAAATTTTAAGGGGGTGAAGTATTAAATGCCAACTATTAAATTTTATAACGTTAAATCACGCAAATCGATCGAAGTAGACGTAAGTAAAGTAGAAAAAGTAATGTTAAAAAATGGTAGACCAGCAGCTCAAACTATGGATCCTGAAACTGGAACTAAAATGTTCAAAATCCTATCAGCAGCTGATGCCGCTTTACTTAAATAAATACGATAAAATAAATTAACCTCTAAAGAAACTGAGGTGTCTACTCCGAATTTTTCGGAGAGGAAAGTCTGGACCACGAAAGATATAGGATCTAAAAAAATAGGAGTCTAAGTAATTGGACGGCAATGCTACAGAGACGAGTAAGTCTCCAGGCCGTAAGGCTACGGAAGACTGAGCTGAAACGAGCATCCTCCTGGTGGAAATCTTAAGATGAGACGTTAATATCTAATCTTTGAGAGTCTCAGGTAAAGAGAATAGTTAGATGACACCTAAACAGAATCCAGCTTAACAGTTTCTTTGGAGGTTTTTTTGGGATTATTTATTTCTTTTCAACCAAAACTTTGAAAATTGTTTCAAAAGTAAGAAATATAGGAAGGGCTAAAATTGCACCAACAACTCCCCCAAGTTTCGCACCAGAAGCGATTAATAAAATGGTTACTAATGGGTTGAAACCAACGGTTTTTTTCATAATACGCGGCACAATAATGTTATTTTCTAATTGTTGAATAAGAGTCCCAACAATAATAGCCAAAACCCCAGTAAGTGGCGAAATAGTAAACCCAACTAAGGCAGCTAAAGCAGTAGCCACAGTCGGACCAATTGAGGGAACCGCTTCAAGTAAACCAGCAAAAATAGCTAAAGGGACAGCATATCTTAGACCTAAAATTGTATAACCGATGTATGAGAGTGCCCCAATAATTGTCATTAATAAAATTTCGGCATTAACCCAGCTTCCAAGTCTTAATTCCAATTGTCCGATTATATTAAGCATCTTTTCTTTACCAATTTCTCCGAAAAAATCATATCCATATTTCGAAAAATTCTTTTTTTCTAATAAAAGATAAAAAGTTAAAAATAAAATAATAAAACTAGAAATAACATTGGAAACGACAGAAATAGCGACTTTGGCAATACCTCCAGGTATGTTTTCTAAAATTTTAAATTGTGAAGATAGATCAATAGCATCAGATCCAAATATTTTTATATTTTTTAAAGCCTGAGGAAGTGTTTGAATTAGACCAGCGGTTTGTTCGGTTAAAATAGGAATAATACCAGCAACAACAAAAGAAATTACACTTAAAATAATTATATACAAGATTAAAATACCAACAGGACGAGGAATTTTGTATTTTTCAAGACGAGTTACAGCCGGATTTAAAGCTTCCATGAGAACAAAGCTGATAAAAAGTAAAACAATTAGGGTACGTATTTGCCAAAGAACAACTAATCCTAATAAAAATAAGACAGTAAAAATTATATTTTTATAGGAAATTTCAATTTTCTTATTTTTCATAGCTTATTGTACCATTTATCCACTAATCTAAAGATAGGCTTATCAAAATTATCTTTGGAGATATCAAAAAAAATAGCTCCTGATTTGGTTTTAAACCAACATGTTTGTCGCCTGGCATCACTATGTTCGGCATAAGACCAGGATTGAAGACAGGAGAATAAAACCCTTTGTCTCTCGACTTTGATCGGGACTTTTCCCTTAAAAAGGGAAACTTTATTATTATCGAAATAAGGTTTGAGACATTGATAAGCGGCAATTTGCATACCGGGGTCGGTCCATTTGTATTTTTTTAATAATCTTTCTATTTCGTCTAAAAAACCAATTTCCATCCGCTTGTTAACACGAGCGTCTATACGTTGGTATAAAAAATCCAACGGAGCTGTAAGAGAAAGATGTAGTAAGTCAAAATTTTCAATTTTCAATTTACAATTTTCAATATTTTTTAGAGAGGTCAATTTGATTTCTATTTTTCTGGCTAGGCGGTAATGATTGTTAATGTCGGAATGGTTTAATTTAGAAAATCCATCTTTGTCTAAAAATTTGTATATTTTTTGAAGAGTACTTAGTGATAGATATTTAAAAATAAAACGTAAAATTTTATTTGGTTTTATGGAAAAAGTATTGTAGTTTGGGTTAATTAATGAATCGATGTAAAAACCGCTACAACCGACGAGAATTGGGAGTTTGCCTCGGGATTGGATTTCTTTAATAGTTTCTAAGCCAATTTTTTGAAAATCGGCAACAGAAAATTTTTGATTAGGAGTAATGATATCGATTAAATGAATTGGAGTGTCGCTAGGTTGATCCTTACCGGTACCAATATCCATTCCCTTATAAATTTGACATGAGTCACCAGAAACTAATTCTCCATTATATTTTTGGGCTAATTTAACTGCTAAATCGGTTTTACCAGTAGCCGTTGGACCAGAAATAACTAAAAGTTTATTAAACATTGACTTTAAATTCGACCACATCATCTGGCTGCATAATATAATCACGACCTTCATGTCGAAGCTTACCGGCTTCTTTAGCCCCAATGGGACCACCACAAGCAAGGTAGTCTTGATAAGAAACAATTTCAGCCATGATAAAGCCTTTTTCAAAATCGGTGTGAATGGCGGCGGCAGCCTCTGGGGCAGTCGAACCTTTTTTGATTGTCCACGCTCGAGCCTCTTTGACCCCCGCAGTGTAATAAGATTGAAGACCGAGTGTGTCATAGGCTTTTTTAATAACCCGTTCGAGGCCGGACTGTTTAACACCCAATTCTTTGAGATAAGAAATACGTTCGTCAACTGATAATTCTGATAATTCAAACTCAATTTGAGCACACACAGGAACCACACTTTCCCAATTTGAAATTTTTAATTTGAAATTTTTAATGTCAATGTAGGTGTCTTCATCAACATTGGCAACGATAAAATATGGTTTTGAAGTCAACAAAAAAAATTCTTTTATAAACTCCTTTTCTTCATCATCTAAATCAAGATTTATAGCAAGAGTTCCCTTTTCAAGCTCAGATTTTAGTTTTTGGGCTAAAATAAATTTTTTACTATTTTTTTCTTTGGCGTTATTTTTATTAGAATCTATATATTTATCGATAGTTTCCAAATCTTTGATAATTAATTCGGCACAAATAACCTCAAAATCACTTTGAGGGTCAACAGACCCTTCTTTTATTATGTTGTTATTGGAAAAGGCTCGAACAACATGACAAATTGCATCACAGTCTCGAATATTGGTTAAAAATTTGTTTCCTAAACCCTCGCCCTGAGAAGCACCCTTGACAAGGCCAGCAATGTCAACGAACTCTACTGCAGCCGGGATAATTTTGTTTGTTTTAACAATATTGGCTAATGCGGGTAATTTTTCATCGGGAACTTCGACAACTCCAACATTTGGGTCAATGGTACAAAAAGGATAATTACTGGCATCGGCAACTTGTTTGCCCAAAAGGGCGTTAAACAAAGTCGACTTGCCAACGTTGGGTAAACCCACAATACCGATAGAAAGTTTCATGAGTATATTTTACCAAAATTTGGGCTTATTATTGGTAATAAAATGAACCACATTATCTGGAACTAAATTTTGCCACTTAGGATTATTTTCAGAAATCATTTGGCGGACATTGGTGGCTCGAGTTGGGAGAATTTTTGGAATAATAATTTGAAAACTATGGCCATAATTTATGAAACAGTCAGAAGTATAAGTATTGTCAGTAAAAAGACAGGTGTTGGATTCGCTTATTAACGGGAAATAACTTTTGACGTGGTTGACATATTTTGGGGGATTGTTAATATCTGAAATAATTTTTAGTTCGTAAGGAAAATTTAAAATATTTAGATTGGGAATTAGAAGAGATTCTACCTGTTTGGAGGTCAGAAAATTTTTATCATCGATAACCCCGGCGTCACCAATACCGATTAATAATTTTTTGATTCCGGATTTAATTACTTGATTAATAAATTGGAGATGATGAAGACAGGGAGGCTGGAAACGGCCGATGATTAAACCAAATTGTTTGTCAGTTTTCATTTATTCAACAGAAATAATGGGAGGAAGTTTTCGTTTGTGTTCAGAATTTTTAATAAGATCTTGAATTTTTACTTCAATTTCTGGATTAATATGACCACCTTGTAAAAATTTGTCCAACTCACCATAAGTAAAACCAAATTCGCCTTCGTCGGTTTGATCGGGCCACAAACCGGCAGTGGGTTTTTTGTCAATAATATTTTTGGGGACATTTAACGATTTTGACATTTCAAAAACTTCGAATTTATAAAGCTGGGCTATCGGTTCTAGATCACAACCACCATCGCCAAATTTTGTAAAATAACCAACAGCCAGCTCTGATTTATTGGTGGTACCAACAACTAAACCATCTTTGTGATTGGCATAAGCATAAAGAATTGCCATCCTGGTGCGTGACATGAGATTGGCTAAAACATATTTGTTGGGAGAAATTTTATATTTATCAACAATTGGTTTGATGTCTTTTTGAAAATATTTAATTTTGAGTTGTTTTACGACTGAGAGTGAGTCTAGAATATCAGATTGACGACCATAGGGCATTAAAACACCAAAAACTCGTTTTGGTCCCAAGGCTTTAACACAAAGAAAAGCCGTCAGAGCAGAATCAATACCTCCAGAAATTCCAATAAAAACATTTTTTTGCCCAACATATTTTTTAATTCCTTCGATTATTTTTGATTCAAAATTTTTTATATCTCTCATACTATATTGTATCAACAAAAACCCCCCGAAATTTTCGGAGGGCTTTAAAAAACAAATGAATATTTCATCCCGCAGTG
>CAZRPX010000015.1:0-11146 GCA_964602085.1 uncultured Gammaproteobacteria bacterium | reverse complement strand
ACCGCCGACGACTCAGTGCGACTGAGATGTTTTACCACTAGACTATGGGCCCAAATATCAATTTTTAATTTGAAATTTTTAATTTTTAAGATTAAAAATTGATAATCTTTTTTATATCTTCAAAAATTTTTGAAGTGATGGAATCTATTATATCTAATTCTGATTTTGAAAAAGGCTCTAGAACATAATCTTCTGTTGGTATATTGTTTGTGGGGTCTCCTCCGCTAGAAGCTATGGCGGACTTAAATCTTCCAATTCCGATTCGAATCCGATGAAATTGTTGAGTCTTTAAATTTTCAATAATCGATTTAATGCCATTATGACCGGCTGGGCCTCGGTCAAATTGAATTCGATAATCCCCTGTTTCTAAATCAAGGTCGTCGTGGACAATATAAATATCTGATGGATTAATTTTGTAAAATTGAGAAATTTTTTGGACTGGATTACCGGAGTTGTTCATAAACCCAGTAGAGATGGCAAAAATAGTTTTTTGACTCCCCTGCCCTATTTCTAAGATTTCTGCGTCAAGATTCTTTTTGAGAGTTAAAGATTGGTGGTAATTGATATCAATAAATTTTTTTATAATCATCTGGCCTAGATTATGGCGACTATTTTGATATTCTTTTCCTGGGTTGCCTAGTCCAACTATTAGTTTCATACAGTTATTCTACCATTGGGTGTTTGATATATTTAATAGTATAAAGATGGTTATAGTTATATATAGTAATATTTTGATGTGTATTTATACCCTAAACACTCGACAAATATTTTTTTGGGTTGGTATTAGCAGTCTTATTGTTTGGCTGCTAATTGATTAAGCTCGTCTTCTGAGATGATTTTGGTACCGAATTTTTTGGCGGATACAAATTTGCTAGAATCTGATTCTGCTTCGTTTGAGATTAAATAGTCGGTGTTGGAGGTTACCGAAGTAGCGATTTTTCCTCCCATTGATATGATTTTATCTTCAAGAGTTTTTCGGGGGATAGAGAGAGAACCGGTAATGGCGAAGCTCAACCCTTTTAGGGTTGAATTTCTAATTTCTAATTTCGAATTTCTAATTAAAACATTGTTTAAAATGGATTGGATAAAATCTTTGCGGGATTGGATGCCTTGATAAATTTTTCGGGCTAAGGTGATTTGAATTCCCGGAAGGGCTTCGAGTTGGCTGACGGTGATATTTAATAACTTTTTTGGAGTATCAAAGCCAGCATTGATAATTTGAGTAATTCTTTGGGAGCTAAAATTGGGAATAATGGCAGAATTTAAAATTTGTTTAAGAGTTAAGGTTTTTTTGGCTTGAATTTGTTGAACAATATTGGTTCCTGATTTTTTACCCAGTCCGGCTAGGTTTTCAAATTCAAAAACAGTTAATTTATAAAAATCTCCAGGGAAGCGAATGTGTCCGGCTTGATAAAGCTTGTTGATAGTTTTATCAGAAATTCCTTTAATTTTTAAAGTATCACAAAATAGTTTAAGTGAACCTAATATTTGAGCGGGACAACTTTTGAGATTGGGACATTTTATAAATTTGTTGTCTTTGATAAGTTTGGTCTTGCACGAAGGACAATTTGTGGGAGCGATGATGTGTCCAGAATTAACCTTAACGATAGCACTTTCGATATGGGGAATTACATCTCCCCTTCTTTGAATTTCGACAATGTCATCAATATTAATATTTTTTTCTTTGATTAAATCGTAATTGGCTAGTGAGGCATAACTGATAACTGCTCCAGAAATCTCAATAGGGTCAACTTGGGCAACAGGAGTGATAGTCCCCATGGGGCCGACTTGCCATTCGACATTAACAATCCGAGTTTGACTGGTGCGAGCTGGGAATTTGTAGGCGACTTGCCCTTTTGGTCGATTGTTCTTAACACCAAGGCGATGTTGTATTTCTTGGTTGTCAACTTTTATAACCAAACCATCGATTTCGTATGGATAGTTATTTCGGATTTTGGTTAAAAATTTTTGATAAATAGTTTCAATTTCAGAAAAATCATTACATAAAAAATTGTCGATGGTAGTGAAACCGTGGTCTTTGAGAAAATTAATTTTATCAGTTTCAGTATTGAAACTCACCTGCCCTTCGGGCATCCTCTCTTGAAAATGGCGGTCATAATAAACATCAACAGCGTAGAGGCTACAATATTCACTGTATCGACCGTCAAGCCGCTGAGAAATACCGGAGGCGGCGTTACGAGAGTTGGAATACTTTTCACCGGGTATTTGATTTAACTTTTCAAAATCTTTATTCGTCATAACAATTTCACAACGAACCGAACCAGTAAACTCTTCGATTTTGCTCGGATTAAGGCCCTTTGGTATATTCATCACTACGTTTTTCATTTTGACGACATTTTGGGTAATAACATCGCCAATATGACCGTCACCGCGAGTGATGGCTTCGACAAGCACACCATTTTTGTAAATAATTTCTAGAGAAATACCGTCACATTTGGGTTGAACAACGTAAGATATGCGACGCATATCAACGTTGCCTGCTGCGGCACTTTTTAGTTCAAAATAGTGGGTTAAATCGTTGTAAGTATTTACTTTATTTAGAGAGCCCATGGGCATAACATGATGTTTTTTGTCAAAGCCAGAGTCGAAATTTTTGTGACCAACTTTGGTAAAAACCCGATGGTATGGAATTTTTTTGTGTAAAATCTCTTCAAGAGTATCATAGGTGGTGTCGTCCATTATGGGTTTGCCGCTGGTGTAATAGGCTTTTTTGGCTTCAATTAGGATTTCACCAATTTTTTCGGGGGAAATATTTTTGAGTTCGGGAGAATCAAGAGTGATCATAGTGGATATTATAGACTAACTTTTAAATCCTCACTCCCCGATTTTCATCGGGGTATCTCCCCTTAACAAGGGGAGAAGTCTTTGTAAAACTTGATCAAAATTATTTAACACTTCTTTGTTGGTAAATCTGATGGTTTTAATATTTATTTTTTTTAAATATCGATCTCTTAATAAATCATATTTTTTCTTTTTGTTATGAGAATTACCATCAATTTCAATACATAGTAATAATTCTCGACAATAAAAATCCAAAATAAACCTAAATACTGGCTTTTGCCTAATAAACTTATATTTACTTTTTCTTAAATATCTCCATATAATATGTTCTGCATCGGTTGAATTTTTCTGTTTTCAATAGCTAATTCTTTTAGTTCTTCTAAATATCTAATATGGCCTTTTTTGGTTACATAATTATCTTCTGTAAATTTCATTTCAAATAATTATATCGATTTTCTCCCTTGATAAGGGAGAATACCGGTTTATCCGGAAGAAGGATTGGTTAGATATTTACCAAACAATAGTAAGCTCCTTTGGTGGAACCGCGTTTTTCGACGGCACCACTATCAACTAATTTTTTGAGGTCACGCCAAATAGTGTCATCAGAAACCATGGGGAGAAGTTGTTGGGCGTCGGGCATTCGAAGACCTCCAAACTGTTGCATATATTCGACTAGTTTTATTTGTCTTTCGGTTAGATGAACTTGTTTGCCGCCTAATTTTTGTTTGAGCTTGATATCACGAGAAAGAGACTGAACTTTTTCTTTGACCCGAGAGAGTTCGATGGCTAATGCTTGGGTGTAATAAGTAACCCAATTAGTCAGATCTCTCTTAAAAATGTCGGAAGATAAAAGGTGAGTGTTTTGAATACTATTATAATAATCTTCGGCATTGCGGTCGAAGTATTCTTCCATAGAAAAAAGTCGACGAATATCATATCCTTGAACATAAAGCGGTAACATGGCAAAAGCCCTTGAGACTCGGCCATTACCTTCAATAAATGGATGAATTGCAACAAGAATATATTGACTGATAGCTGATTTGATAGCCGGATGAATATCTTGTGATTCGGGATTGTTTAACCAATCGATTAAATCTGTCATTAGGTAAGGGACTTCGATTGCTGGTGGGGGTCGGTGGGCAATTTCTCCAGTTCGGGTGTTTTTTAAAACAACCTGTTGGTGTCGATACTTGCCAACTTCGGAGTCGGGAATAATCTTAGTTGTAGTTAGAGAATGAATTTTTTTTATGATAGTTTCGCTATAAAAAAAAGGACGATTTTTGTCTAGATTTTCGATATTTTTTTCTTCTGGCAAGGGCATGTTAGCGTCATATAAAGACCAGAGCTCTTCGAGGTATGACATAACATTTCGATAGTTGATGACTTCTTGAATGTCTCTTTCTCCAGCAGATATTTGGTGACCTTCGACAAGCCTGGCAACTTCTTGAAAAGTCAAATCATTACCTTCGATCCGGGTACCATAATGGACAGTTCTAACAATCGCTTCTTGTTGGAACTGTTTCTCATAGGCGGGGATAAGAGGCGCTTCATTAATAATCGCCTTGGCAGCTTCTATGTTGCCAATGTTTTTTAAAATCTGATTATTGATGGTAAATACAGGAGAAAACATTGTTAAATGATTATATCATTATTTTTATAATTGTTAAGGGGAAAATGCGGAGAAAGAAACCCACTCCGTTTCACGGACCTCCCTTAAAAAGGGAGGTTTTAGCAGTTGCCATTTTTAAGGGAAATGTCACTAAGTGACAAAGGGTTTAACTAAGAAACAAAAAATCAAGGGCCGAGCGAGGGTCGACGTTGGCTTCAATCATATTAATTGATTTGAGGATTTTTTGAATTATTTGAGAGTTTTTTGCGGTAGGATTTTTTAAAATCAATTGTTGATAAGTTTTTAATTGACTTTCTAAAAAAGGTAAAACCTGGTTTTTATCTTTTGAAATATTTTCACTTTGAAATAGATTTGTTTTAATTTGGTCGCTAATAACTAGCGGATTTGTATCTTTGGATAAAGAAAAGTCGTTTTTTAGTTTTATTATTCGACATCGAGATATGATGGTATTGATTATTTTTGAGGGTTTATTGGTGGTTAAAAAAAAATAATTATTATCGCCGGGTTCTTCAAGACTTTTTAAAAGCGCGTTTTGAGATTCTAAACTGAACTGGTCGATCTTATAAATAATAATAATTTTATTTTTATGGTTGAATGGTTTTTGGGATAGCCATTTTTTAAGAAGACGAACAGATTCTATTGCCCAACCAGTAGTTTCGTTGATGATAAATATATCAGGATTGTTTGGATTAATTTCATTGTTTAGTTGTTGACAGATTTTGTCAATATTTGTCTGAATAAGGTGAGAGTCGGTTGAGGTAAATAAGGTAGAAGGAAAAATGTTCATTTGTCTTGTGTTGGTAATAAAAAAACTGTACTATGAATGTAGTATTATGACTGATTTTAATCAAAAAATATATAAGAATCTCAAAGATATTCTCAAAGACGAAGGCTTGATTGATGAAAAAAAAGTCGAAGAAATTGCTTTGCGACAACTAAAAACTGGCGAGCCCGAAGAAGAAATAATCAAGTCTTTAAGAATTATTTCTGATCAGGATTTGGTTAAGACAAAAGCTAAGTTTTTAAAGGTGGAATATGTTGATTTGGAAAATATTGGATTTTCGCCTGAAGCTTTAAGTTTGGTGTCGGAAAATGTGGCTTCTAAATATAACTTAGTCCCCTATCGGTTGGATCCTAAAACAAAAACTTTGTATGTCACCATGGTAAATCCCCTTGATTTGGAAACAATTGAGTTTTTAGAGATGAAGACGAACTTAAAGATCAGTGCCGGGATGTCGACAGAAAAGCAAATTACTAGTTTTATTAAAGAAAAGTATGTTAGGGAAAAAAGTATTACTTCGGAAGTAAACAAGGCGTTGGATGAAAGAAAAATTGACGAATTAGTCGCTAAAAAAGCTCAAGAAAAAGTTGCGGTTGAAGCTCCAGTGGCAAAAATCGTCTCAACAATATTAGAGTATGCTCTAAAAGCTAGGGCTTCCGATATTCATCTTGAACCTCAAGAAGAAAATGTCCGTGTTAGATATAGAATTGACGGTATTTTACAAGAAAAATATCTGCTGCCTAGAAATGTTCATGAGGCGGTGGTGTCAAGAATAAAAATTTTGTCGAGTTTAAAAATAGATGAAAAAAGAGTGCCCCAAGACGGACGTTTTTTCTTTTCGGCCGAAGGTATGGATGTCGATTTGCGGGTATCTACTCTCCCCACTACTTACGGGGAAAAGGTAGTAATGCGGTTACTAAAAAAATCGCAAAAAGTGCCGACTTTACCCGATTTGGGTTTAAGAGGTTTGGCTTTGAAAAATTTAATGAATTCAATTCAAAGACCCCATGGAATTATCATTATTTGTGGTCCAACTGGTTCTGGAAAAACAACAACTTTATATTCTATTTTAGATATTGTGGCAACTTCGAAAGTTAATGTGGTAACGATTGAAGACCCGGTGGAATATCAAATGAAAGGAGTTAACCAAGTACAGGTAAATGTCCAAGCAGGGCTAACTTTTGCTTCGGCGTTAAGGTCTTTTTTGAGACAAGACCCCAATGTTATTATGGTGGGAGAAATTCGTGATGCCGAAACAGCTGATTTGGCTATCAATGCTGCCTTAACCGGTCATTTGGTGTTTTCAACCTTACATACTAATGACGCTTCTGGAGTCCCGCCCCGACTATTGGATATGGGAGCAGAACCATTTTTGTTAGTATCATCACTAAATTGTGTGGTGGGTCAGCGGGTATTAAGAAGAGTGTGTAAGGATTGTGTCTCAGAAATGGAGATGACTCCAGAACAAGAAACTGAAATTAAAACAACTTTGGGGCCAATTTACAACATGATTGAAGATAAATTTAAAAAAGAAGGGAAAAAACTAATGATCCCAAAAATTGTCGGTTGTGAAAAATGCAATAATACTGGTTATATGGGGCGAGTGGCTATCTATGAGGTGATGCCGATAAACGAAAAACTATCAAAATTAATTATTGAGAAAGCAACAGCATCTCAACTCCAAAGTACAGCAATGGAGGATGGAATGTTATCAATGAAACAAGATGGCTATGCTAAAGTTTTAGAAGGAGTCACTACTATGGAAGAAGTGGTGAGGGTGGCACAGTATTAGTTATAAAGTTATAAAGTTATAAAGTAAACAAAATGCATACAAAACTAAAAGAATTATTATCTTTAGCGTTGGCCAACAAGGCTTCGGATATCCATTTGATGTGTGGAGTTGTTCCAAAAATTAGAATTAGTGGAGACTTAATAAGTGCGCCAAATTGGACGGAGGTGGATGACAATATAACTATTGAAATGATTAATTCTTTGCTTACGGAAGAACAAAAAGAAAAACTGAAAACAAACAAAGAATTAGATTTTTCTTTTGATGCGATTGATGCCAGGTTTAGGGCTAATGCTTATTGGCAAAAAGAAACTCTGGCTTGTGCTTTACGGATTATTTCTTCAACAATACCGACTTTTGAAGAATTAAACTTACCTGAAGGTTTAAAAAACTTTATTAAACAAAAACAAGGTTTTGTTTTGATTACAGGTCCAACAGGACATGGTAAGTCTACTACTGCGGCTTGTTTATTAGATGAGATAAATTCGAGTCGGAATGGACATATTGTGACAATAGAAGATCCGGTTGAGTATTTGATTAAACCTAAAAAATCAATAATTTCTCAAAGAGAACTAGGAGAAGATACTCGTGACTTTAATGCGGCTTTAAAATCATGCTTAAGACAAGATCCAAATGTTGTTTTTATAGGAGAAATGAGAGATTTGGAGTCGATTCAATTAGCTTTGACGATCGCTGAAACTGGCCACTTAGTATTTTCTTCTTTGCATACCAATTCAGCTTCGCAAACAATTGATAGAATTGTTGATGTATTTCCAACGAATGCTCAAGATCAGATTAGAGTTCAACTAGCATCTGTTTTTAGTGCAATTATTTCTCAAAGATTAATCCCGGCGGTTGGGGGTGGCCGTATCCCCGCTTTTGAAATTTTATTAACTAATTCAGCGGTAAAAAATATCATTCGGGAGGGAAAAACTTTTATGTTGGACAACGTTATCCAAACAAGTGCTGATGTTGGCATGATTAGTTTAGATAGTTATCTGGCAAAATTGGTGATTGAAGGGAAAGTCTTAGAAGAAGAAGCAAAAAATTATGTGGTAAATATGGTTGATTTTCAATCTAAATTAAGAAAAAATAATATAGTTATATGAAATATAATTTTAAAGCCAGAGATTGGAACGGAAAATTAATTAAAGGGACACTCGATGTTCATGACAAAGCCGAAGCGGTTGAAACAATAAAAAATAACGGATTAATTCCTTTATTGGTTACAGAAGTTAAAGACACAGTTATTGGTGAAATTTATAGAAATATTTTTTCTAAAATTAGCATGAAACAGATTACTACTTTTACTCGGCAACTTTCGACAATGATGACTTCTGGGCTGTCGCTAACCGATGCTTTGTCACTTCTAAAGAATCAAATGGACAAAAAAACTTTAATGTCAGAGGTGTTGGAGTATACATTAAATAATGTTCGTGGTGGTAAAAGCTTAGCTGATGGACTTAGAAAATATAAAAAATACTTTGGAGAAGCCTATATTGCTTCGATTGACGCTGGTGAAGAAGCCGGAGTATTAGAAGAAGTGATGACTAAATTGGCTGATAATTTGGAAAAACAAAGTGAGTTTCAAGGTAAAGTAAAAGGGGCCATGGTTTATCCGGTGATTGTTATCGTGGGAATGATTGCGGTGGTAATAATTATGATGATTTTTGTAATTCCAAAACTTTTGGGATTGTTTAGTGATTTTGGAGCCGAGTTGCCAGGGTCGACGAAGGCTTTGATGGCAATGTCGGGATTTTTTACTAAATATTGGTATTTCATGTTACTTTTGGTAGCGGGAGCAATCTCTGTTTTAAAAATTGGCAATAAAAATGAAAGTTTTAGACTCAAAATTGATACTTTAAAATTTAGAATTCCTATTATGGGAGATTTGAATAAAAAAAGTTTATTGGCAGATACTATTAGAACTTTGTCAATGCTTTTGTCGGCAGGAATTCCGTTAGTAGAGGCATTAAGAATTGTGTCTAATGTGGCCGGAAATGCTTTGTATTACAACTCATACTTACATATTGCCGAAAGGGTTCAAAAAGGATTTAGTATTGCCAATTCTTTTGAAGAAACAGGTAATTTCCCAGTAATTGTCAATCAAATGGTGGCAACTGGTGAGGCGACAGGAAAACTTGATGAAATTTTAATGAGAGTGTCTGATTATTTTTCAACTGAAGCAGAACAGTCAGTTAAAGCATTGACCTCGGCCATTGAGCCGTTAATTATGATTATGTTGGGACTGGGGGTGGCTTTTTTGGTGGTTGCAGTGATGATGCCAATTTATAACTTGACATCTCAATTTTAATGATATTTAATGATATTAAGATATTAATAATTTATAATTTTTGAAAATGAAAAAAAGAAAAATTTTTAAGGATGGTTTCACCCTAGTGGAGCTATTGATAGTCATCGCGTTAATTGCTATTTTGTCGGTGGCGGTATTGGCGACAATTAATCCAATTGAACAATCAAATAAGGCAAAAGATTCAACTGTCCAAAATGATGCGGCTGAAATTATGAATGCTTATGAGAGATATTACACGGTGCAAAATACTTATCCTTGGATGGATGTGTTGACCGAACCTGTTGCGACATACAATGATCCATGGATTGGAACTAGTAGAATGGTTGGTGCAGGTTTGTGTTCTAGTACAGTTGCGACTGCAGAACCAAAAGATTTATGTTCATCTTTCGATGAACAAGGTTCTTTAATAAAGAGAGATGAATTAAAAGATGCTTTTTTAGCTAAGGGTTATACTTCGTTATCTAGTAACGATCCTAATTATGGTGCTAATAATTATTTTGTAATTGATAAAAAAGATGCAACAGAGGGTAATTCAGTTTTTGTTTGTTACATCCCTAGGGCAAAAGCAAATAGAAATAATTCTACCGTTCTCTACAAACCAACTGTTGATGGGACTACAGGGTTTGTAACAGCACTAACTAGAGTTTTACCTACCGATAATACAATTTTTAACTCCGATGGTACTCCAAAATTAGATTTTTTAACTCTTGAGGCTTCATTATTTAAATGTGTTCCATAGTTAGATTTTGGAATTGAATTTTAAACCCCTCTGAAAGGAGGGGTTTTTGATGGATTCAAATCTACCCCTAAATCCCCTCCTTTGAAGAAAGGAGGGGAAAAAGTAAAATAGGATATGAATATTTTAATATTAGTAATTATTTTTATTTTGGGATTGTGTTTTGGGAGTTTTGTAAATATGTTGACATACCGTGTTTCAATAAAATACGGTATGAATAAACCAATGACCAAATTCCAAGATACAAACAAAAAACGGTCATATTGTGATTACTGCGGGAGGCAGTTGAAATGGTATGAAAATATTCCAGTGATTTCATGGATGATTCAAAAAGGAAAAACAAGATGTTGTCAAAAAAAACTATCGGTTCTCTACCCTATTGTGGAAATAGCAACGGGGTTGCTATTTCTAATTTTCAATTTTCAATTTTCAATTTTCAATCAATTATTAAATTTTCAATTAATAATACAATTTTTCGTCGGTTTGGTGATAATTGTATTTTTGGTATTTAGTGCAGTGTTTGACCTAAAATACATGATTTTGCCAGATTTTTCGACAATAATTTTAGTCTCTAATTCTCTAGTTCTCTGGTTTTTAGGATATTTTGGTGATTGGACTTATATGTGGTCAGCAGTGGGATCTTTTTTGTTTTTGGATTTTTTGTATCTAATTACAAAAAAGAAAGGTATGGGGTTTGGGGATGTTAAATTAGCAATCTTTATGGGATTATTTTTGGGATATCCTAAAATAATAATAGCTTTTTATATTGCCTTTGTGGTGGGGGCGTTAGTAAGTTTGATACTAATTATTTTTAAAAAAGCTGGTAAAAAAACTCCCATTCCTTTTGGTCCTTTTTTAATATTAGGAAGCTTTATGGCTTGGTTTTGGGGAGGATGGCTAATCAGTATGTCAGCTTTTCAGATTTTCAGATAAATATCAATTTTGATTTTTGATTAAAGAAATAAGGTTTAAGAATAAAACAAATATATTACTAGATTTTAAGATAAAATATTATAATAAAAAATGAGAAAAATAAAAAATGATCCGCCCACAGCTAAAGCAGTTATGGCGGACAGGGGTTTTACGTTGGTAGA
>CAZRPX010000014.1:4248-11901 GCA_964602085.1 uncultured Gammaproteobacteria bacterium | reverse complement strand
GAGGCTTATGAGCCAACTGATGATGGTAAAAGTCCTTTGTCAAAAATTAAGAGTTTTGTTAAATGTAAGTGTCCAGTTTGTGGTGAGGAGGCTGAAAGAGAAACTGACACGATGCCAAATTGGGCGGGAAGTGATTGGTACTATCTCGCTTATTGTATGACCAATAAGTTAAATAACCAATTTTTAAAATCCAATTTTCAGAAAAAAGAAATGACTTCTCAAAGAGATTGCCACGATTCGACCAAAGTCGAATCTCGTAATGACAAAGCTGATGATATATTCAATGATATATTTAGTGATAGTAAAAAAGAATTAGAATATTGGGGACCGGTGGATGTTTATATTGGTGGTGACGAGCACAATGTACTTCATTTATTGTACTCTAGGTTTATTTACCAATTTTTGTGGGATTTGGGTGTAATACCAAAAGAAATTAAGGAGCCTTATTACAAAAGAATTTCTCATGGAGTAATTTTGGGTCCTGATGGCCAAAGAATGAGTAAATCTAAGGGAAATGTAATTGTTCCCGAAGTGGTAGCTGACAAATATGGGGTTGATGTGGTGAGGATGTATTTGATGTTTATGGGACCGTTTGACTCGACTATGGCTTGGAATGAAAATACTTTAATGGGAGTTAAGAGATTTTTAGATAGATTCCAACAATTTATCAATTTTCAATTTTCAATTTTCAATCAAAACAATGAAAAGATTGCTAGCAGTAAACAAGTTAAATTGATAATTAACAAGCTAATTAAAAGAGTTGGCGAGGATTTGGAAAATTTTAAATATAACACTGCCATTGCAAAAATGATGGAAGCGATTAACTGTTTGTCAGCTATTCAGTCTGTCAGCTTATCAAAAGAAGACATTAAAATATTAATTAAACTATTGGCACCGATGGCACCATATATGGCCGAAGAAATGTGGAGCCGCCTTCACCAAGGTTTTGGCGAGCCAAGGTCGGTTCATTTGGCTCAATGGCCAATAGTAGACAAAAAATATTTAGTAGAAGAAACAGTTGTTATTGCGGTGGCAGTAAATGGTAAAGTCAGGGGGCAATTAACAATTAATAATGAAGACTTAATAATTAGTAATAAAGACACGATAATAAATAAGGCTAAAGATTTAGAACAAATTAAAAAATGGATTGGAGAGGGTAAGATAGTAAACGAGGTATATATTCCAAACAAGATGATTAATCTGGTGATACAATGATATGGTAGTTAAGTTGATTTGAAGCTTAACGATATAGTTTATAAAAGTTACTCAAACTAATAGTTAAAACCATATCAAGCAAATGTTTATTTAGACTGCTAATTGAATAAATATTGCTTGAAATATCGAAAGAATCATGAAAACTAAAATTTGCAAATTAGTCAATGGAATTACAGTGGCGATAGTGCCAGTAAATGGTTTAAAATCGGTCACCATTGAAGTTTTTTTTAAAATAGGTTCTAAATATGAAGCTAAAAGTGAATTTGGAATGAGTCACTTTTTGGAACATATGGCCTTTAAGGGAACAAAAAAAAGGCCGACAGCTAGTCAAATAAATAAAGAAATTGATAGTAAAGGAGCTGGTTACAACGCTGGGACTGGACATGAAATGACTTCTTACTACATAACGACAGTAAAAGAAAATATCTCTTGGGCACTAGATATGCTTTCGGATATGTTGATGAATTCGGTTTTTGATGAGAGTGAGGTTGCTAAAGAAAGAGGGGTAATTATTGAAGAAATTAAAATGTACAATGATAACCCTCTATATGGACTGTCAAGCGAATTAACTAATTTTTTATATGGTGATTCAAAAATTGGTTGTTGGAATATTGCCGGTAAGGTAAGTGATATTAAAGATGTAGATCGAAATAAAGTGGTTAATTTTAGAAATAAGTTTATAAACCCAAATGAGATAGTTGTGGTGTTAGCTGGAAATGTTGATGAGAACTCGTTTGGTGAAGTTGAAAAATATTTTGGAGGATTTAGCAATAAATTTAAAAATAATTTGCCAAAAGTAGAAATAATATTAAGCAAAGAACGAAATAAAGAAATTAAAAAAGAGGTAGAACAGGGTCATTTTGCAATGGCAGTGCCGGCTATTGGTTGGAACGATAAAAGAAAATACGCGTTTAGATTACTAGATATTATTTTAAGCGGTAATTCTTCTTCGAGGTTATACCAAAAAATTAGAGAAGACAGGGCGCTGGCTTATTATGTTCGTTCAATAAGTGAAACTTTTGAAGAGACGGGTTTTTGGGGAATACAATCGGGAGTAAAAATTGAAAATATGAACGAGGCAATTGAGATAGTAAAAAATGAAATGACAACGATTGGAGGAAACTTAACAGAAAATGAATTAATTAGAGCGAAAGATTATCTTTTAGGCAAAACACAATTAATGATGGACAAGTCAAGTTATTGGACAAGCTACTATGGGGAACAGTTGTTGCTGGAGAAAAAAGCAGAAACAGTGGAAACTGATTTGGAAAATTATAAAAAAGTTAAGCTTGAAGATCTAAAAAAGATAGCTGGTGATATTTTTATTGATGAAGAAATTAGGATAATTTTGATAAAAAATAAATAAAATTGGGTATAAATGTTAGTATTTTGAATTGTAATAACAAATTAGCAGTGAAATTATTTATTGCTAAATATTAAGTGACTAAATGTTTGCCGTCTCTTTAGGAGAATATTGGATGATTGTCTTGTTGAAATAAATAAAAAATAATCGGTTTATCTATAAAATTTTTATTAAATAATCATAAAATTGATGATTTTAATTGATATATTTTGAGTAATTATCTTGGTAACTATTTTTTGGTCTTATTATCAATATTAAAGATGTATTATTTGTGGAATTAATATCCAATGATTTGGGCCGATAATAGATATATAGATATTAATGCGGTAATAAATAGTCTTATAGACTTTAAATGATATATATAATATAGCAAAATTAATTATTAAGAATTCGGTAATTAATTTTTATATTTTTAGGCAGAAGGTGACAGGTAATAATGCGGTATATAAATTTATGATGCGGAATAAATACTATTAGTAAGTATAATACCTGCGGTAAAACGATTATTTTAGTAAAAATAAACAAATACAATTTTTCTAAATCAATATAGGGGTCAAATTTACTAATTAAAACGAAATATAATTATTTCTTTTAATTTAAAAAAAAATTTTAAAAATACAATTTAGAAAATTATTATTTATTATTTTTTTTGTTATTAAGAGGGTGTTTGTTGTCGATCATTAAATGAATAGAGAAAATGTCTTGTTAATAACCTACGTTCAGTTTGAAATATAAAGTAATAAAGAGATATAGATAACGTTTTTTATTTAGCAATAAAATATTTGACTGCTAAAATAGTTTGTGTTGTAATTGAATTGTAAGAATAGAAGAAAAATTGAAATAGGACTCTTGTTTTTACTCTTATTAGTATCCTCAGGGGGAATTGAACCTCCATCCCAAGTTTAGGAAACTTGTGTTCTATCCGTTGAACTATGAGGACGTGTCAGGGATAGGAGAGTCGAACTCCTAATCTCGCGAACCCGAATCGCGCGCGTTACCAATTACGCCAATCCCTGTTAGGGTTAAATCTGCAACCTGTCCGATATTTCGGACCACGCTAGCCAATTACCTGCCCGCAGACGCTAAAGCGTCAGCTTTGGCAGGCGGGCGTCAATCTCCGCCTTCGCTAAAGTTACGGCTGGCAAAGACCGCTTTATCGAATTAAGATAATTCCTATTAAAGCTTAAGGTACAATATTATAACTTAAACTTTAAAAACTAATAAGATTTATGTCTTGACGGGTAAAATAATAATCTTTATACTTATTTTTATATGACAGACTCTGACAGAAACATTAGAACTTTGATTTCTTGTTTTGTAATTGCGATTGTGGCTTTGGTACCATTGAGAATGGTAGAACTACAAAATTATAATAGTGAGAATGCTATGGTGTTAGGAGAAGAGACTTATAATCAAGAAAGTGTTTATGAGAAAGATTTATCAGAAAAAGAATATGTTGTTGAAGAAGAAATCGATGATTTAGGTAACGTTTTAGACGAAGAAATAATCTTACCAGAAACTGAATAATTGGTTGGTTTTTTTTATTTGATTGAAATGGTGTATAGGTTTGCGGTGGCTGTAGGGTAGGCGCTGGTAAGAATAACGATTTTACTGCCGTCAACCCAAGGGTAAACACAATTAGGATCAAAATTAGAGGAAAATAAAGTTTGCTGATTAGTGCCGTCGTAGTCAATTACGTTTAGATTTTGGCCTTGAACAAAAACAATATTGTTTGAATTTGGGATCCATCGAGGCTCAGAAAAATCATTTTTGTGACCAATTAAGAAATTGGTGTCATCTTTTAAATCATAGACGTAATAATTGTCTTTTTTAATGGCTCGATTTTGGTTTTGGGTGCTTTGGGCAGGGGGTGGGGTAATGATGTTTTTGGTAATATCGCCTTCAGTTTGGGCTAAATAAAGAATTTTGTTTTCATCACTAGAAAATTGAATGTTTTTTGCCGAACTGGTTGAAACCAAGGGTTGTATCTCTTTTGGAATTCTATCTAGTTTGGCGGCTAAAATAGTAGTGGTTTGGATTTGCCAATTTTGATTTATAGTTGACAGATCATTGGTTTTGTCAGTTAGTTTGGTGGGGTCGATAAAGGTGTCTAAATTGAGGAGATAATTGATTTTTTCGTCTAAACTGGTGGCCAAAATTTCTCGTGAGTTTGGAGAAAAAGTAAAACTATATTTAGACCAATCAATGGTGGCGGTGTTGGGAAATAGTTGTCGAGAAATTCCTCGAATTAGAGAAACTGGCAGACCGTTTGATTCAATCAAATAAAGACCATTGTCTTTGGTGGCTGAAGCTGAGGCGACAGCATAGACTATTTTAGTGTTTTCAATATTAGATGAAGGGTTAATGGCACCGGTAAGAGTAAGTGGTTTTAGGTCGGGAACTGCACTAAAAAGTTGAATGTCAGCTTGATAAACAGTTTCTGGTTTGATAGTGATTGTTTTTTGCCAAGGAAGAAAACCGTCTTTATTGATTTTTAATGAATAGACACCAGGAGAAAGGTTAATAGTATCGTCGGTGGCGGTGACTAATTTTTCGTTGACATAAACAGAGGCTCCTTTCGGTCGTGAAGTGGCTGATATCATTCCTGTTGGGTTGAGAATTAAGCCATCTTTGATAGAAAAACGATATCCGCGAGCAATAAGAGAAATGATATAGGTTGAAATAATAATAAAACTAGCGACGGAAAAAAGAATAAAAAGGCTTCTTTGATTTGAGTTTTTCTTCATACAATATTATATCAGTGCGTTAGAGTGTTAGTATATTAGAGCTTTAGTGTGGTGATTTAGAAAGAAAACCGTTAGAATTAAATATTAATTATGAATTTATTTAAGAAATTAGGAATAGATTTGGGAACTGCAAACAGCATTGTTTGGGAAGTGGGCAAAGGAATTGTTTTAAACGAGCCGACAATTGTGGCAATTGGGGTTGATCAAAGAAGGGTGTTAGCGGTGGGAAAAGAAGCTAAAAACATGCTGGGTAAAACTCCAGAATATATTGAAGTAGTTAGGCCATTGGAAGATGGAGTTATTGCTGATTATGAGGTAACCGAGGCAATGTTGAGATATTTTATGAAGCAAGTAATGGGAAATAAATGGTTTTTTGGGCCAGAAGTAATGATTTGTGTGCCAGCGGGGGTAACTCAGGTAGAACAGCGAGCGGTTTTGGATGCTGCATTGTCAGCCGGGGCGAGAAAGGCTTATTTAATAGACGAACCTTTGGCAGCGGCAATCGGAGCCAGAATCCCAGTGTCGGAAGCTTTTGGAAACATGATTGTTGATATTGGCGGAGGCGCGACTGAAGCGGCGGTAATTTCTTTGGGTGGAGTAGTAACTCACAAAAGTTTAAAAATGGGAGGCAATAAGATAGATGTTGCCATAATTGACTTTTTAAAGAAAAAATTCAATCTGATTGTTGGAGAACAAACTGCTGAGGCAATAAAAATAAAAATGGGAAGTGCGATAAAACCTAAAAAAATAGAAACCTTAGAAATAAATGGTCGAGATTCAATTTCGGGTTTACCAAAAAATTTAACCATTGATAATGATATGGTCTATGAAGCAATTTGGCCCATTTTAGAAACAATGATAATGACAATTAGGGACACTTTGGAAATTACTCCACCTGAGTTAGTGGCGGATATTATTGATAGAGGGATAGTTTTGAGCGGGGGAACAGTTCAATTAAAAAACTTTAATATGCTGGTGACGAGAGAAATTGGGGTCTCAGCTCACGTGGCTCAAGAACCTCAGTTTTGTGTGGTTAAGGGTGTGGGGACGGCATTAGAAAACCTCGATGTATATCGGAAAGCGGTGAGGTGATATAGTAAAAATTTATATCTTATAAATTTTAATTACTAATTAATAATTACTAATTAATAATTAAAAAATAAGACTTATAGTTTGTATTTTTAACTTTTGTGAATGAAATAAGCTATTTTAATAATTTTGGCTAAAGTATCATTTATTTTTAGAGTAATAATGTTGTTCAATATTTTAAATATGGCCGAAAGTATATTTTTAAATTAATATCTTATATTATATAAGGGTAGCGGGGGTTGATATATTAATTAGGATACGGTTAAATACTGATATTATAAGATATAATTTGACCAACTTTTTAATCATTTTTTAATTTTTTTTAATGATAAAATTAGTTAATGGAAAAATATAGGCCAAAAAAACAGACTAATGAGGCCTTAACAAGTAAAAAAGTGAATGGAGTGATAGATATAAATGGTGGAAAGTATTGGCAAATATATGATATTAAACTTTTTGGCAGAAACAAGTCTAGAGTGCTAAACGTTTTGGAGGAGAAATTAGCTTCAGGCACGAAAAAATATTGGATAGCCACAGTAAATCCGGAATTTGTAATGACAGCCCAAAAAGACGAGGAATTTAAAAAAATTTTAAGCAAAACAAGTCTTAATGTGGTAGATGGAATCGGTCTTGTTTGGGCCAGGGAACTAACTCGTCAGCCTGTCAGTTTTTCAGATTATCAGATAATAAAATTTATAAAAAGAATCCCAGTTGCTTTACTGGTGGGAGTCAAAGTATTGAGAGGGGGGTATAAAGATCAGGTAACATCGGGGGCTGATTTAATAATTGATCTGGTAAAAATGGCCCAAAAAATGGATAAAAAAATATTTTTACTCGGTGGTTGGGAAGGAAGGGCAAAAAAAACGGCTGAATTTTTAATGTCTAATTATCAAATTTCTAATAAAAATATCGAATGGTGCGAAGGAGAACCTAGTGTCGCTAATAATGAAGTAATAAAAAGGATTAATACATTTAAACCAGATATTTTGTTGGTGGCCTATGGGATGAAGAAGCAAGAATTTTGGATTGATAAAAATTTAAAAGTAATAGATGTTGGTTTAGTAATGGGAGTGGGGAGGAGTTTTGATTATTATAGTGGCGAACTTAAAAGAGCCCCTTTTTGGGTTCGAAAAACGGGTTTGGAATGGCTGTATTCATTGATTAAAGAGCCAAAAAGATTTAAGAGACAATTGGTTTTGCCAAAGTTTATTTTGAAGGTGTTGTATAATTAGATATGGA
>CAZRPX010000014.1:0-4148 GCA_964602085.1 uncultured Gammaproteobacteria bacterium | reverse complement strand
AGACAATTGGTTTTGCCAAAGTTTATTTTGAAGGTGTTGTATAATTAGATATGGAAAAAGGAGGAGTAAATCCTGAGCAGTTTAAAACAGTATCTTTGCCAAATTGTTTGTCAGTGAAAAACATCCCTGAAGAGAATCGACCGAATGAAGGTGATTGGATAGCATTGCAGGGTGGCGAGCCGACGTTGGTACCTTATCTTCGTAATGAAACAGGAGATTTGCTGTCCTATAAAGTGTTTCATAATTATGAAAATAAAAAAGATCCTTCTGGGACTGGGGCTGAAGTGATAACCTCACTTTATATTGCCAAACAATGGGATAAACAAAATCCTTATATTGGCCGAAAAATAAATAATCGAATAGTGTATTTCCCAGTAGCTAAGGTTTGGGCTTATCATGGTAAGCCTTGTTTGGAACAGAGTCGTCGACGATAGACAAATAATTACCTATAATATTGCTTTTTAATAATTATTGGGATATAATCCGATATTTAAAAAGTACCTTAAAATAACTTGTTTTTGGGTAAAACCTGGTAATAATTATTTATTGTTAGGTTTTACCCAAAAGCGGGTAAAATAAAATATGAGGTGAGGTTTATGTCGACTCAAAAGGATATTTTCAGGACTGGTTTCTACCCTGGTATGCGGAAAAATGCCGATAAATACAAGAAAGGAATTATCCGGATAGAATGGTCTGATGGTCTTCTCTACGATTTCTGTTTCCCAATCGTTAAAACTCGGGCCTATACAAAACACTTTTTAGTGACTGATTTGCCGTCAGGAAAAGTGATAGAAGAAAGAAATTCTTTTCATATTCCGAGTGATACTGTAAAACCTAAGCATTGTTTAGACAAGATTCTTCGGGACATGGGGGCAATGGTGGATGTTAGAGGTGATCTCTGTTTCTACGAAATATCGCATGACCTTTTGGTTTCGGGTGGTTTCAACACAGGTATCTTTATCAAAAATACAAGCAGTATCGACCCAACCCGAGCGTTTTGCTTAATTGATGTAAACAGAACGACTAAAGCTTTCTGGAATGGGGAAAAGTTTGTCAAACTTGATTCTACAAAACAGCAAGACTTGTATACTTCTGGTGCGCCGATTGAGATTGTCTGATAAAGGAGAAGTTTATGGAATCAGTCTTAATGAGACTTAAAGCCAAAAGTGGCGATGTTCTGTTTCCTTCAAGGGGCCTGAAGTATGGTAATACGGTAAAAATAAACCAAATGACTTTGGCAAAATTAAAGGAATTGGGGGTTGTTTTTAATCCGGATTGCCAAGAAAAAATCACTACAGGGTTAGTACCTGACGAAGTCGATGTCAATTTTTCTGGTTTATTGTCAGAAGGAAGCCAAATCTATCCGATTTATGTTATCGATCAAAATGACCATCTGGTTGGTTTTTGGAAAAATGGTTGTTGGTTTGATGACGAATCTTGTAATATGGCTTATGTCCAACGATGGTATGATGATGAACTTGAGTTCGATCCTCATCCGATCTTACTGGCTTAGCCAGTACATGAGTAAAAGATTGATCTTGATGAATTTATTCATCTCGGTTTTTCTTTTACTCCTTTTGTCTGTCGATGGAGTCGACACTGATGAGTCTAAAAAGACGAAACAAAAAATTTTTTATAACTTTCCAAATAATTTAATCTCAAGCTCAAACTGAAAGTTGAATTTGGTTTGCATTTGAGATTGAACTAGATTGATTAATTTTAGATAATCAGCGGCGGTGGCATGGCCATTATTAAGGATAAAATTGGCATGAAGAGGGCTAATTTGAGCGTCACCAACAGAGGTACCTTTTAGATTTAACTCATTGTCAATGATCCAACCAGCTCCTTTTTTTTCTCCCCAGATAGGTAAACAGACTGATTCGAGTGGATTTTTAAAGACACAACCGAGAGATTTCATTGATTGATTGGTAATTTTTTTACTGGTAATATCTTGATATTTTTGTTTGGCTGCTTTAGTATCTCCGGAATGGAGATTTAGGGTGGCAGATACAACTATTAAATTTCGTTGATCTTGGAGAGAAGAGTAGTCGTAAGACCACTTTAGCTCATTAGCGCGATAGTTTATTAGTTTGTTTGTAATTAGGTCAAAAACCTCGATAGAGTCTAAAAATTGATTAAAATCGTGTTTATCAAATCCATGAATATTGCCAAAAACTGCTCCACCAACACTAGAGGGAATATAGGCAAATTCTTCCAAGCCGACTAATTCATGGTCAAGCGAAAAATTAATCAGCTGGGGAAGTTGAACTCCAGAGTCAACTTTTATTTGATTGTTGGGTAAAATCTCGATTTCGTTTGAGCTGTTTTTGATGACAATTCCACGAATACCAGTGTCGGAGATTAAAACATTAGAACCATTACCCAATATTGTTATATTTGGCTCGATAATATTTTTTACCGTGCTCGCACCCTCACCAGAGGGCTTCGGTGGCTTGCGCGCGGAAAAAACATTATCTTCGCCATATAAATATTTCAAAATTTCAATAAAATCTTTAGAATTTTTTGTATGAATGAAAATGTCAGCTGGACCGCCGATTTTGACGGTGGTGTAGGGGGCGAGAGGATGGTTTTGGTGAATTTCAATGTTGGGAAACTGAGAAAGAAGTTGTGAATAGATTTTTTGGGTATCCATAAAAGAATTATAGCAAAATAAACCCACCCCTAACCCCTCCCTGAGGGAGGGGAATTTTTTCTTTACCCCGCCCATGGCAGGGTGGGGTTTTTGTCTATAAAACCCTTTTGTTAATAAATCGACATCTCCCCTTGATGAAAGGGAGACATATAAAAATAAAAATGCCCTCCATTTGTCAAGGGAGGGTGGTCGTAGACCAGGTGGGTTTTTAACCTAAAAATTATCTTATAAAATAATTACTTAGAAATAGTAAAAAGATATGGGATAGTGGTGTGGAAAAGTGGAGAAAGATAGATATATCCTATAATTGTTCACAACCAAATTGAATTATCTCGGAGATGTTTTTTATAGTCCTTACAGTTGAGTTAATTGGTTGCCGATGAACTGACCAAACTGATTGTTTTTCAACCAAAAAACAGTGTTTGACACCAATTTCGCAAGCCGGATTTATATCGGAACGGGGGCTATCACCAGTAACAAGGCAATTTTGTGGTTGGCAACGAAAATATTTAAGAGCTTCTGCCCAGGATTGACTAGTTTTGTGGTTGTCTTGATCGACAACAAAAACATCTTCCCAGTTTAAGAATCTTTGTAAATCTAACCATTGGTATTTTTGATAGGTCCAGTGACGATTACCATGAGTAACAATTCCAATAGGAATTTCTATTTTTTTTAAAAATTTTAGAGTTTCTTGGGCTCCGTCTAAAAATGGGATTGGAGTTTGATAAATATCTTGAAAAATATCTTTGATAGTTTGTCTGGTTTCCTGGTTTAAATTATATTTGTCGCAAAGAGTGTCGGACATAAAATCAAACCGATTTGGGTTGACGGCGTTTGTTTCAAAAGAATCATTGTCGGCTTGGGTAAAGTCAATTTCAAACTGTTTTGGATCGATAGATGGATTATTAGCTAGGACGTGATTTGAAACTTGATTTTTATGTTCACGAAAAATATTACCGGTGGCACAAATAGTGTCGTCAAAATCAAAAAGAATTTGGTCTATGTTATTTCTTTTAGTCCAAGAAGAGAATCGTAATTCGCGTTCGATTGGGCTTAAATATAATGGTCTTTCCACCTGCATGAAGGCAATTGTATCATATTTGTTATTATTGATTATGATTTTAGGGATTGATCCAGGATTAGCAAATACGGGGTGGGCTATTATTAATGACCAATTTTCAAATTCCAATTTTCAATTGATGGAATGCGGATGCTTGAGGACAAAAATTACTGATACGTCTGCAGATAGGTTGAACCAAATTTATGAAGAGTTAGAAGGGTTGATTAAAAAGTATAAAGTGGAGGCAATGGCAATCGAAACATTGTTTTTTGCTCAAAACGCTAAATCGGCTTTAAAAGTGGCCGAAGCGATTGGGGTAATAAAAGTGTGTGGAGAAAGAAATAAAATTGAAGTAGTTGGCTTTACTCCGCTTCAGGTAAAAATGGCTTTGGTTGGTTATGGCCGAGCCGAAAAAGAACAAGTAGAAATAATGGT
>CAZRPX010000013.1:0-12062 GCA_964602085.1 uncultured Gammaproteobacteria bacterium | reverse complement strand
GCCAACAATATTACTTGTACCGAAAAGAACTGTTCAGATGTTGTTACAACCCCAATAAACACAGTAACTTCTGCCACTAAATCTGCAACTACTTCCACTACAAATAAAACAAATTTTCAAAAATTATTTACAGACTGGAATTCTTACAAAGAAATAAATAATGAAGAAAGAAAATTATTAGGGACCAGTTATTGGCCAAGTCAGGTAAAATCAACAGACAAATTATATTCATTCACTGAAAAATTACTGAAAGGTTCAGTTAAAATGATTGAGTTTGATAAAAACAATCTAAAAACATTAATAGGTAGTTACAAATATATAGTTTATATAACTCCGAATTATGAAAATTGGACAAACGAATATTTTTCTAAAACAAGTGATTTTAATAATTTTATGACAGGTATTGGTGATTTATCACCTATTTATGCTTACCCTGACAAATTAGTTTGGTCAACTACAACTAATTGCGGAGGGGTTGCCTTTGATCCTATCAGTCAGCCCATAGAATTTAAAGAAAAAGAGCAGTGTACTGCCCTTGTAAAGGAACTTGAAACCGCTTTTCCTTAACTTTTAGTTAATTTTAACCAACTTAATTTCTACCCATTGCCAAGTATTGACACAAGGGTTATAATACCTACATTCTGGCGAGCGGTTGGTACATAACTTGCCTGTCTACCACAAATCCAAAGTTGTGATTAGACCTACTTATTACAAATTATATAAATTTGATGCCTTCCGTAAAACGAACTCAATGGGGTGTAAAATACCCAAATATTCCTAAGTTAGATTTAATTCATGTTCAAAAAGAATCCTGGAAAGACTTTCTCGATCGAGAGCTAAAAGAAACTATTCAAGCAATTACTCCCATCTCCGATTATACCGGAAATAACTGGCAGCTTGATTTGGGTGAACTTACCTATGATCCAATCGCTGTAACTCCCGAAGTTGCCAAGAAAAAAGGTCTAAACTATACTATTCCTGTCCGTATTAAAGCCACTTTAACTAACAAAAGAACTGGTAATGTTCGAGAAGAAGATGTCTTCTTCCTCAACTTACCAACCATGACTGATGAGGGAACCTTTATTATCAACGGTATCGAAAGAGGGGTAATTAATCAATTAGTTCGTTCTCCTGGTGTCTATTTTACTGGCGAAAACGATCCAGCTACCGGAAAAACATTATATAATGCTGAGCTTCGACCAAACAAGGGTTCATGGCTCGAATTTTTTGTTGGTAAAAAAGACGTAATTTTTGCCAGAATCGATAGAAAAAAGAAATTTCCAGCCACCATTTTGTTGAGAGCCGCCTGTCAAATGGGCGACAAACAACTTATTGCTGAATTCGGTGATTATATTTCTCAAACAATTCAGGCTGATATTTCCAAAACTAGTGAAGAAGCTGTCCTAGAATTTTATCGCAAACTTCGACCTGGTGAACCAGTTGTCCTAGAAAATGCTCAAAGATTTTTTGATGAAAGATTTTTTGATTTACGGACTTATGAACTTGGCAATGTTGGTCGATATAAAATAAACAAAAAATTTGGATTTAATTTTGATGATTCCAACAAAGAAAACTGGATTTTAAGAAAAGAGGATTTGATTGCAACTGTTAAATATCTAATTCAATTACAAAAAGGGGAGGTTACTCGCCTTGACGATATTGATAGTTTAGCCAATCGACGACTCCGACGTTGTGGTGAAATCGTTTCTCAAATCGCAATTCGTCCTGCTTTGGCTCGTTTTGAACGAATGGTAAAAGAGAGAATGAGTTTAATTTCTACTAAAGAAAAACCATCTCCTAGTCAAATGATAAACCCCCAACCTTTGATTTCCACCTTAAATACATTTTTTAGATCAAATCAATTATCGGCAATCTTAGACCAAACCAATCCTTTAGCTGAACTCGATTTACTCCGTAGGGTAACCGTTGTTGGTGTAGGTGGTTTGACCAGAGAACGTGCCGCTTTCTCAATCAGAGACGTTCACAGTTCTCAATATGGACGTATCTGTACTGTCCGCTCTCCTGAAGGTCCAAACATTGGTTTGGTTACTTATTTAGCTCTTTATTCTAAAGTCGATAAATACGGATTTGTCCAGGCTCCTTTTAGAACTTTAGAAAAAGTTAAAGGTGGCTATACTATTTCAGATGACTATTCTTACTTAGACGCCGATGATGAATATGACAAAAAAATTACTCATCTAGGTATTCATTTTGATGAAAATAATATAACTGACCAAAAATGGGTTCCAATTCGCTATCGAGGCGAATTTATTGAGGGACCAATTGATCAAGTGGAATATATTGATTTAGTTCCAAATCAAATCGTCGGTGCTTCTGCCGCTTTAATTCCTTTTGTTGACCATGATGATGCTACTCGTGCTCTTATGGGATCCCACATGCAGACACAAGCTGTTCCATTGGTTTCTCCACAAGCACCAATAGTTGGTACTGGGATCGAACAACCAGTTGCCACCTCTATGGGTAGGACAATTTTAGCCAATCATTCCGGAAAAGTATCTTATGTTGATGGTAGCAAAATTATCGTTACTCTTGATAAAAAAATAGATACTGAGCGTCACGACCAAAGTGAAATTAGCCAAGATGGAAAATCTGAGACTTATTACCTAGTCAAATTTGATCGAACTTCACCTTATGGTACTTGTTACAACCAGAAAGCAGTTGTTAATGTTGGTGATGTTGTTAAAGCCGGAGATTTGTTAGTTGACGGACCATCCACTGATGGTGGTGAATTATCTATTGGTAGAAATTTATTGGTTGCTTACGCTGAACTTGATGGTCTAAACTACGAAGATTCCTTTTTGATTTCAGATAGACTTGTTAAAGAAGACGTTTTGACTAATATTCAAATTTATGAATACCAAGCCCAAGTTGTTGAAACCAAATTGGGCTCCGAAGAGCTAACCAAAGATATTCCTAATGTCTCAGAAAACGAATTAGCCAAATTAACCAATGATGGAATTGTCATGATTGGTGCCACTGTTGGTCCTAATGATATTTTGGTTGGTAAAGTTGAGCCCCGAGGAGAAAAAGAATTATCAGCAGAAGAAAGATTATTACGTGCTATCTTCGGCGAAAAAGCTCGTGAAGTTAAAGACACATCACTTCGAGTTCCAAATGGTGAAGGTGGTGTAGTTATAAAAGTTGAAATTCTTGGTCGCGATGAAGGTGACGAACTTGATCCTGGTGTAAATAAAGTTGTTAAAGTCTATGTTGCTCAGATTAGAAGAATTCAAGAAGGCGACAAAATTGCCGGAAGACATGGAAACAAAGGTGTAATTGGTCGTGTTTGGCCACAATATGACATGCCCCACACAGCCGATGGTACCCCAGTCGATTTGGTTATGTCTCCAATTTCAGTTATTTCTCGTATGAATTTAGGTCAAATTCTTGAAACCACCCTAGCTCATGCTGGTTTTTATCTCAATAAAAAATATGCTGTCCCTGTTTTTGAAAAAATTTCTGAAACAATAATTGGTAACGAACTTGAAGCCGCTGGTTTAAATAAAAACGGGAAAGTTCAACTATATGATGGCCGTACTGGTCAACCCTTTGATCAACAATCTGTTGTCGGTGTGGGTTATATTCTAAAACTAGTTCATATGGTTGATGATAAAGTACATTCTCGGTCAACTGGACCTTACTCTTTGGTTACTCAACAACCATTAGGTGGTAAGGCTCGTATGGGTGGTCAACGTCTTGGAGAAATGGAAGTTTGGGCACTTGAAGCTCATCGTGCCGCTCATACACTTCAAGAAATGTTGACTCTTAAATCTGACGACATTGAGGGCAGAACTCATGCTTTCCAGTCTATTATTAAGGGTGAAGTTATCCCAGAACCGGCGATTCCTGAATCATTTAAAGTCTTGACTAAAGAATTAGCTGGTCTTTGTTTGGATATTTCTCCCGTTGGAGTTGTCCAACCACTAGAAGATACCAATACTGAAGAAGAAACACTTTCTGAAGATATAAAAGCAGAAGGTTTTGAAGTTAAAATTCCAATGGATGAAACCATTGAAGCTGAAATATCTTCAGAGTTAACCATCGCCGATGAAGATGATTCGGCAATATTAGAAGAAATAAAGGAGGAACAATAATGTTTAAATTTAAAAGCATGATCGATTTTTCTGGACTACAAATTAAATTGGCCTCTCCAGAGGACATACTTAGCTGGTCAAACGGTGAAGTAACCAAACCTGAGACAATTAATTATCGAAGTTGGCGTCCCGAAAAAGACGGCTTATTTTGTGAAAAAATCTTTGGACCTTCAAGAGATTACGAATGTTATTGTGGTAAATATAAAAAAATTAGATTTAAAGGTGTTATTTGTGATCGCTGTGGAGTTGAAGTAACTGTCTCAAAAGTTCGACGTGAACGAATGGGTCATATAACCCTTGCCGCTCCAGTTACCCACCTTTGGTATCTTCGCAACACTCCATCTCCAATTGGGGTAATTTTAGACGTTCCTCAAAAAGACCTTGAATCAGTTGTTTATTTCACCAAATACTTGGTGACTTCAGTAGATGATTCTAAAAGAAAAGAAGCCTTAGAAAATTTACGAATGCATTCACAAAAGAGAATCGAGCAAATTGATCTTGATACTAAAAAAAATATTGAGATAAAAACTGAAGAAACAGAAAAAGAAAAGAATGATTTAAAAGACAAAATCAAAAACAAAGATCAATTAAACATTGCTAGAGAAGAACGCGATGTTCGTCTTAAGCAAGATCTTCAAAAATTAGAAAATAAAGCTATAACCGAGAAAAATCGAATCGAAGGTTTAATCAAATATTTGGAAGATAAAATTCAAACAATTGAAGTTTTATCAACCGTTTCTGATGAAGAAAGTTTCTACTTATCTCAATTTAAAGCTGATATTTTCTTCACCGCCAAAATGGGGGCTGAAAGTTTGGCCCAAGTTTTGTCAGAAATCAACATTAGTGAAACTCTAAAAAATCTTAAAAAAGAATTAGCTAAAACTAGTTCTAAGATAAAAAAGAAAAAAATAATGTACAAAATCCGTATCTTAAGTGGTATGGAAGAAAACAAAATCAAGCCTGGTTCAATGGTTTTGACTTATGTTCCTGTTGTCCCACCAGATTTACGTCCTATGGTTCAATTAACCGGCGGTCGTTTTGCTACATCTGACTTAAATGATCTTTATCGTCGTTTAATAAACCGTAATAATCGGTTAAAAAAACTACTCAAATTAGGTGCACCTGAAATTATTTTGAGAAACGAAAAAAGAATGCTCCAAGAATCGGTCGACATTCTTATTGACGCTCAAAAAAGTTCCAAAAATAAACGAAAAACTAGTAAACGAGTTCCTCGTTCCCTTTCTGATCTTTTAAGAGGCAAAAAAGGACGTTTCCGCCGTAACTTGCTTGGTAAACGTGTCGATTATTCCGGAAGATCCGTTATCGTCGTTGGTCCAGAATTAAAGCTAGACCAAGTTGGTTTACCAAAAGAAATTGCTCTTGAAATGTTTAGACCTTTTGTTCTTAGAGAACTTATGGTCAGTGGCATTGCTCCAAACATTAAAAGTGCCAAAAACTTAATCGACCATCGTGTTACCGAAGTTTATGACATTTTAGAAAAAGTAACCGCCGATAAATATGTTTTGCTTAATCGTGCTCCAACTCTTCACAAACTTTCAATCCAAGCTTTCAAACCAGTTTTAGTCGATGGATTGGCAATTCGATTACATCCTTGTGTTTGTAAAGGGTTTAACGCTGATTTTGATGGAGACCAAATGGGAGTCCATTTGCCTCTTTCAGTTGCATCACAGAAAGAAGCCAAAAACTTAATGTTACCATCTCGAAATTTATTAAAACCTGCTGACAGTAGTCCAATTTCAATTCCAGCTCAAGGTATGGCTGTCGGTTGTTATTACATCACTTCTATTCGATCTCAAGACTTAGAAAAAGTATCGACTGCTGATTTTAAAAATATTCCTATTTTTGCCGATAAAGCAGAAGTTTCTCTTGCTTATCAGTCTGGAAAAATAGAGCTTCGTGAATTGGTTGCTGTTCGTATCAATGGAGAAATTATTAAAACCACCTTTGGTCGAATTTGGTTTAATCAAATTCTTCCAAAAGAATTCTCTTATTTAAACGAGGCGATGGCTGGTTCAAAGGCTTTAAATGATCTCGTGGTTAAGTCTTTAGAAATTGCCGGCAGAATCAAAACAGTCAAATTAATTGATTCATTAAAAGAAATTGGTTTTAAAGGTTTCACCTTATCAGGAATCTCTTTGTCCATGGATGATTGTGGATATTTACCTGGAAAAAATAAGATTATTGCTGAAGCCAACAAACAAGTTGCTGAAATTGAAGAAAACTTCAAAATGGGCTTGATTAGCAATGATGAAAAGAAACGACTAAGCCAAAATCTTTGGTTAGAAAAGACTGAAGAGATTGCCGAAAAAACTTGGGCAACCTTAGATCTTGATTCACCAATTAGAATTGTATCTAATGCTGGTATCAAACGTGCTTCTAAAGACCAAATCAAACAGCTTTCTGGTATGCGGGGTCTTATGGTTGATCCTACCGGAAAAATTGTGCAACTTCCAACTAAATCAAACTTTAGAGAAGGGTTATCAGTTTTTGAATATGTTACTGGAGCTAGAGGAACCCGAAAAGGTTTGGCTGACACTGCCTTAAAAACTGCTGACGCAGGTTATCTAACCCGCCGATTGGTTGACGCTGCTCATATCTCTATAATTCGACAAGAAGATTGTGGTACAGAAAAATTTATTACAATTGAAAGTCAAGAAAAAGGTAGAGAAAGATATTATGGCCGCCGAATCATTGGTCGAGTATTAGCCAACGATGTTTTATCTCCAAAAACTAAAAAAGTATTATTAGAAAAAGGTACTTTATTAGACAATAATGATGTTGACTTGATCGAAAAGAACGAGGTTCTTTCTGTCGATGTCAGATCACCTCTTACTTGTATTGCCGAAACTGGTCTTTGCCAACATTGTTATGGCTGGGACCTTTCAACCAGAAAGATGGTTCAAATCGGAGTTCCAGTTGGAGTTGTCGCCGCTCAATCAGTTGGAGAGCCAGGAACTCAGCTTACACTTAGAACTAAACATACCGGTGGTGTCGTTGGTGTCGATGTAACTCAAGGTTTACCCCGTGTACAAGAGTTATTTGAAATCCGTATGCCCAAACTCCCATCTCCATTAGCCGAGATAAATGGAAAAGTTAAGGTTAAAGAAACTATTGATGGTTACGAAATTAAATTAACCGGCAAAGATGACAATAAAGTTACCAAAACAATAACTTATATTTTGCCTTCAAATGCCAACATTTTAGTTGCAGATGGTGATTTAGTCGGCCAGGGGACTCAGCTCTCTTCAGGATCACTTGATGTTCGAGAGATTATGGAAGTCAAAGGTATGGAGGCTGCTCAAAAGTACCTTATCAATAGTATTCAGGGTGTTTACGAATCTCAAGGGATTACTATTCATGACAAACATCTTGAAGTCATAGTCAAAGAGATGAGCGGTAAGATAAAAATAGAAGATCCAGGTGATACCAACTTCTTATATGGTCAAATAGTCACCAACGCTGTCTTCAATTTAGCTAATGAAAAAGCTAAAGAGAAAGATGGCCAGGTCGCCAAAGGTAAGCGGATCTTGTTAGGATTAATCCAATCTGCTCTAACTACTGGTTCGTGGCTTTCTGCCGCTTCTTTCCAGCAAACCACAAGTATTCTAACCGAAGCCTCACTTTTGGCTGAAGTCGACAACTTGATTGGTTTAAAGGAAAATGTTATTATCGGACGTCTTATTCCCGTTAACAAGGATCAATAAGATTTCAAACTTTATAACTTTATAAACTTTTAACTATATAAACTCAAATACATGCCAACATTTAATCAACTAATCAAAAAAGGTCGAGCTGTTCGTATTAAAAAACTCAAAACTGGTGCTCTTCGAGATAATTTTAATACCATTAAAAATCGATTTGCCAAAACAATTAATCCAGTTAAAAAAGGAGTCGTCACTGTTGTAAAAACTATGACTCCTAAAAAACCCCATTCCGCTTTAAGAAAAATTTGTAAAGTAAAACTAAGCAATCGAAACTTAGTTACTGCTTATATTCCGGGAATTGGTCACAATCTTGCCGAACACAGCATCGTTTCTATTCGTGGTGGTCGTGTTAGGGATTTACCAGGGGTTCGATATCACGTTATCAGAGGTAAATACGATGCCGGTTCAGTCGTCGGCCGTCTTCAATCTCGCAGTAAATATGGTGCTAAAAAACCAACTGCAAAAACCGCTTAATAATTTAAAATTTTTAATTCTTAATTTTTAATCAAATTCAAAGTTAGAAATTTAAAAATTAAAAATTGAATAAAAATTACAAATTTAAAATTAAAAATTAAAAAAGTATGTCCCGAAAAGGTGTCAGTAAAATTAGAAAAATCGAACCAGATACAATATATAACAATATTCTGGTTGCCAAAACAATTAATGCCATCATGTTAGATGGCAAACGCAATGTTGCCGAAAAACAAGTCTATCAATCTTTAGAACTCATCAAAAAAGAATTTCCTAAAGAATCAGAAATCGAAGTTTATCAAAGAGCCATGGACAATATTAAGCCCAAGATAGAAGTCCGCCCCAGACGAATTGGTGGTGCCGTTTATCAAATACCCACTCCTGTTAGGGGAAATAGACAAAATTCTCTAGCAATCAGATGGTTAGTCTCTGCTGCTCGTGCCCGAAGCAACAAGCAATACCACTCCTTTGCTCAAAAATTATTTGCCGAAATTACCGACGCTATTAATAACTCTGGTGCTGCTGTTTCTAAAAGAATGGAAGTCGAACGTATGGCTGATGCTAATAAGGCATTTGCTCACTTACGCTGGTAAAAAAGTAACGTCATTGCGACCATAGCGAAGCAATCTTACTTCGATAATTTTCAAAACGCTTCAGTTAACTGGGGCGTTTTTAGTACATACAATTTCTTTCTGGTGCTTGCTTTAATCAGGATTTTTGTACATACTAATAATATATATGTCTTTTTTTTCAAAACCAAAAGTAGTTATCTGGCCTAAGAACAAATCTTTAGAAGTTTTTTTAGACAAAAAAGATAATAATTTTTTTAGCCTCGATTTGAATTTATGGGACGATAGACCTGAAAAAGAATTAGAAAGTTTTTTGTTTTTCATTCGTCAGAACAAAATCAACAGCTGTTCAGTTCTAATTCCCGACGATATTGCTGTTACCAAGTCTTTTGTCTACGACACCAAAATTGAAAACATTGATAAAAAAGAAGTTATTGGTTTGGCCATGGGTTGCGTAAACTTTGAAATTAACGCTGATTCTATCGAATATTCTTTAGTCCAACAAGAAGATAAGACTATTATTAATGCAATAATTTTTGATAAATCAAAGTTAGATAATTTAAAAAACAACCTAGCCAAAACAGGCCTAGAAATTAATTTATTAAGACCGGTATCAGCCGCTATCGCCAACGTCATTTCTAAAATTTATTTAAGTGAATTCTTTTTTGTTTATCCCTTAAACACTCACGAATATACTTTATTTTTAGCCAAAGAAGGTCAGGTTTATTTATCAACTAATTTCAAAGGTCCAACTTTTGATATCCAAAAAACCCTTAATTACGCTCAATTATATTTTTCTACTCCTGTTAAAAAACTTTACGTCCCAGAAAATAAAGAAATAGAAATTAACAGCACTGCTCAAATTGAAAAAACAACCTATAACGAAAACCAAATTGCTCAAAGTTTAAATCGCCCCGGCAATCTTCCTCTTCCTGTTGTTGGTTGTTTAAGTGATATAATTAACTCACCAAAAGATATTAGTTCACCCATAAAACCAAAAATGAACAACAAAAAAAATGTTTTACCTATAATAGCTGTGGCTATTTTGTCGTTTGCTATTGTCTCCTTTATCGTCTTTTTAATTTTACGTAAAAACAACGAAGAAATTATTGACACCGATGTTCAATCAGACAATACTCCCACATCAATTCCAGTGATTACCCAGGCCCCCACACCCACTATTGCCGAAATTGACAAAGATATTAAAATCCAAGTTTTAAATGCTACTGATATTTCTGGTCAAGCGGCTACCATCAAGGCAAAACTTGTATCTTTAGGTTTTGAAAACGTATCAATTGGTAATGCCACTAAAAACGCAACCGAAAATTCAGTTCAAGTAAAATCTGCTGATATTTCTGCATATTTTAAATCAATTTTAGCAACTGATTTTCCAGCAACCTATACTACAGATCTAAAAGAAACCGCTACTTACGATGCTGTTTTTATTATTGGTACTGATATAAGTTCAACTACTTCAGCTACTCCTACTGAAGCTGAAGATACAATTATTACTCCCAGTGTCACCAAAGCCGCCACTCCTACCGAAGCAGAAGAATAAAAATCTTATCGGTTTGTTTTATTGCCTCTTATAGATTAAAATTATTTCACTATGAAACTATTAATCACTGGTGGTAGCGGTTTTATTGGCTCGAATTTTATTAAACATTGGTTTACAGCTCATCCCCAAGATTCCATTATAAATCTTGATAAGATGACCTATGCTGCTAACCCTCGCAACTTAACCGAGTTTGAAGGTAAACCAAATTACCAATTTGTCCAAGGTGATATTTTAGATGAAAAGACTGTTGAAGAATTAATTTCTCAAGTTGATGCTATCGTTCATTTCGCTGCTGAATCTCACGTTGACCGTTCTATCGATGATCCATCTCTATTTGTTCGTACCAATGTTTTGGGAACCTACAATCTTTTGATGGCCGCCAAAAAATATAATAAAAGATTTCATCACATCTCTACTGATGAAGTTTTTGGTTCTATCGAAATGGGATCAGATGCTCAATTTAACGAAGCTACTCCATATGATCCATCCAGCCCATATTCTGCTTCCAAAGCTTCATCTGACCATTTAGTCCGATCATTCCACAAAACTTTTGGATTACCTGTAACTATCAGTAATTGTTCTAATAATTATGGTCCTTATCAGCATCCGGAAAAAATGATTCCTCGTTCGATTACTAATCTTTTAACCGATCAAAAAATCAAAGTTTATGGTCAGGGTTTAAACTTCCGCGATTGGTTACATGTCGAAGATCATTGTCGAGCCATTGAACTTATTTTGTTAAACGGAAAAATCGGTGAAACTTATTGTATTGGCGGACTAAAAAAAGGTACCTCCAATATGGAATTAGTCCAACTTATGCTCAAACTTATGGGTAAAGATGAATCTTGTCTAGAATATGTTGCCGATCGTCCAGCTCACGATAATTATGCCGTCAATTGGGACAAAATTAATCGTGAATTAGGCTGGGAACCAAAATATACTTTTGAAACTGGTCTTCAACAAACTATCGATTGGTACGCTGCCAATACTACTTGGTGGCAAGAAACCAAAAAAGAAGCCGAAGAGTTTTACAAAAAATTAAGTAATCTCAAAAAATAATGCCAACATTTACTCCTGGTAAGATACCTGGTCTTGTTATTATCCAGCCAACAGCTTTTGGTGATGATCGTGGATTTTTCATGGAAACTTATTCCGAAAAAGTTTTTGCCGAAAATGGCATTGATGTTAAATTCGTTCAAGACAACCACTCTCGTTCTTCTAAAGGCGTCCTTCGGGGTCTTCATTTCCAGAAGCCTGGCTTTGCTCAAGATAAATTGGTTCGTTGTACTCGTGGGGAAGTCCTTGATGTCGCTGTTGATATTCGTCCTAATTCTCCAACTTTTGGTCAGTATCAATCAGTTTTGTTAACCGAAGAAAATAAGACTATGTTTTTTATTCCCAAGGGTTTTGCTCATGGTTTTTTAGTTTTGAGTGATATCGCTGATTTTCAATACAAATGTAGCAATTTTTATAGTAAAGAATCTGAAGGTGGAGTTTTATATAACGATCCAGTCATTGGTATTGATTGGCCAAAATTAGACATAGAATTAATCTTGTCCGACAAAGATAAACTTTGGCCCACTCTCTCTCAAGCCAAACAAGATTTAATGAAACTTAATTGGTA
>CAZRPX010000012.1:6521-12226 GCA_964602085.1 uncultured Gammaproteobacteria bacterium | reverse complement strand
ATCTTTTTATATAATCGTCTAAATAACGTCTATTGTAAAGACCAGTCAAAGAATCAGTTATTATGTTTTTCTTGAGTTCTTGGATTTCCGTGTAGTTATCATAACTATCTTGATACTGCTGGTTTGGAGTAGCTTCTGGTGGTTGAGCATTGTGTGGGTATTCGTTATTTGTTTCGTTTAGCATAAACATATTATATACTGTAAACAGTATGAAAAATAAAAAGATATATCGAAAAACAGATGATTGTATTATTGCTGGAGTCTGCGCTGGGTTGGCAGATTATTTTGAAATAGACGAAACCTTAGTGAGAGTAATTTTTGTGCTGTTGTTTATTGGTGGAGGAAGCGGTTTGTTGATTTATTTGATTTTGTGGCTAGTTATCCCAAAAGAAGGAAAAGAAAATAAAAAAGTTAATTGGGAGGAGAATGTAAAAGAGTTTACTCAAGATGTGAGTAAAAAAGCCAAAACGGTAGCTAAAGAAATTAAAAAAGAAATAAAAGTAGAAAAAGTAAACCCAGAAAAAAATCGGGGTAGTTTTTTGGGATTATTTTTGTTACTTTGGGGCGGAATATTATTGGTAGACAAAATAGCACCTACTTTAATTGAATGGGATTATGTTTGGCCAGGAATACTGATAATATTGGGAGGATATCTATTGTTAAGAAAGTAATTATTCTCGACAACAATCAAGAATTTTACCAATCGTTTGACTTATGGTACCTAATAAATCTTTTTTAGGTAAAGGAGTATCTTGTTTTTTTTCTAATTTAACCGCTTTAGGATCAGAGTCGACTAGCCCTAAATTTAATCCCCAAAAAAGATTGTAAAGATCAAAAGACTTTTTGAAATATTCATTAGCTTCATTGTTGTCCCCTTTGGTAAGATATTTGGTGCCAACCTCCATAAGACGCATTGAGGCTGATAATAAGTGTTTACTGGTACACCAAACCTCACCTTGACCCTCTTTGACTATTTTTTTCATGAGTTCTTTTCGCATTTCTCTGGCTGTATTTAAAACTTCAATATATTTAGTGTCGCCAAGTTTTTGAGAGGTGAAAAACATATGTTCTTCGATACCAATAAGATTCATAATAGCCATTGACAAGTCTTCACCTGAAGAAAGATCCATTTGGTGGCCTTTTTCTAAGCTTTTGGCTTTGTCGATAAATTTTTGAATGTCAGTATTTTTCATAATTAAAACCTCTACCCTTCGACTAGCTCAGGGCACCTCCCCTAAAAAGGGCGGCTAATAAATTTTATAACTTAAAAATTAATTTAAATAAAATAGTAAAAACAAGTAAGATTGAAATCGGGAAAACTACTTTTTGATAAGGGAATAAAATTTTACCACCATTTAGAGTACGAGATTTGCGGTCAACAAATATACCCAAAAACCAGATAAACATGCCTAATATTTGACCAAAAATAATTTTATCTAAACCAATAATTTTATTGGTAACTCCACCAGTTTGGTCGGTAAAAATAAAATAGACTAAGGTTAGAGCTAACATAATAATTGAAAGTACAATTGGGCTACCAAAAAGGCGATGTTTAATTTTGGTGGCGGCCCAAAAAGAAATGGCAGTATTCAGGCCAGAAATCCAAAGAGAAACCAAAAAATCATCAATGCCTAATTTTTTGGCTAAATACATTCCCCCACCGACAGTAACAATACAGACAGGGCATTGAGCCCATGTGGCAGTAGAAAGTAGAAAGTAGAAAGTAGAAAGTAGAATAACAAATAATAAAGTTGTCATCCTAATATTTTAACAGATGGTTTTTGGCAAACTGGACAAAAGAAAGTGCCACGACCACCAATTTTGATTCGCTTAATAGGGGTTTGACAGACTAAACAAGACTCCTTCTCTCGTTGGTAGACTCGAAAAAAATATTGATGTTGACCAACAGAACCATCGGGGTGGATATATTTATTGTCTTTGGCAGTGGAGCCGCCATGAAAAAGAGATTCTTTCATAAGATCAATTAAATTTTGACGAAGAATTTTGGCGGTTTTTTGGGTAATTTTGTTTGACGGAGTTTGAGGATGAATCCGGCTTAAAAATAAAGCATCGTTGTCGTAAATATTGCCAATACCAGCAAATTTTGACTGATCTAATAAGACTAACTTGATAGCTCGAGTTGTTTTTTGAAGTTGGTGATAAAAATAGTCATCAGTAAAATCAGAACTTAAAACATCAACACCAACATTTTTTTGGAATTCAGCAAGCTCATTTTTGTTTAAAACTTTAACCCAACCAAATTTTCGTTGATCATTGAAATACAATTTGGATTTGTCAGAGAAAGTAAAGATAAGACGGGTGGATTTGTTAGGTAGATTAGTTTTGTCCTCTTTTGGGGTAGGATGACCAAAAACTGAATTGCCCACAATTATTTGACCGGTCATTTTAAGATGGAAAAGGAGGATTAAATTATTGCTAAGATGGATTGATAGTTGTTTACCTAGACGAGAGGTGGAAACAATAGTTTGACCTATAACCCCTTCGACAGGCTCAGGGCGAGCAATAAAAGATTTTGGGTTAAGAATTTCGAGATAAGTAATCGTTTTACCTAGAATATTTTTATCTAAAAATAGACGAACGGTTTCAACTTCGGGAAGTTCAGGCATACGGATAGTTTATCAGTTTTTCAGATTATCAGCCTGTCAGAAAGACAAAACCCTCAGTTCCTCGGTGAAATCGGGACAGACCCCCTGATAAAGGGAACAGTAAAAAACTAAATCAAATCGTCGAGGTCGAGGACGGAGATACTTTTATTACGAGCTAAGTGGTCGATGGCAACAGTCATATTAGCTAGGTTGTCTTTGATTTCGGAGAGTGAATTTAGATAAGTTTGGGTTGAAGCAACATAACCCATAACTAAGACCAAATCCGAAATTTGTTTAAACCCACTTTGAATTGAAAAAATACAAAAAATCAAAATTAGGGAATAAAAAATAACGGCACTGTTTTGAATAATAAACCATTCCCAAAAACTCCAATTTGATAGCCGAGTAAAATGACGAGTAAAGGTTTTTTGTTCTAAATCGGTATCATCGCTATCTTGTAGTTTGGCGTAATAATTTTCAATTTTTGTATTTTGAACATCACGTAATTTTATGTATCTTTGGGTAGTATAGTAGTCCAAAAGTAAATAAATTAAAATGTAGGCTACCTCGAGAACAAAAATTTGTTTATCAACAAATAATAAAATAATTGGAATGATAAAGAGAGAAACGATACTATCAATTCCCGGTTGACGAAGTAGGGTTAATGTCAAACAACTAGCATCTGAAAAATTACGAATTGTTTGAATACTTTGATGTCGCTCTTCTTTGGTAGTTGTTTTAAGATCTTTTGTAAAATAATTGTGAATATCAAAACTAACATCACTAATACATTCTTCAAGTTTATAAAGAGATTTTAGACGGAGAAAATTATCAACTAAACGAACAACAAAGATAATTAATACCAAAAATAAAAGCGATTTTAGGCTCGTTTGGGATTCAAAATCACTAACGACCTGGGAATAAAGATAAATAGAAAGCAAAGGAAGAAGGGAGGAAACAAAACGAACAAAAAACCAAAATAAAAACCTTTTTTTGTTTTGGATTATTTTAAAAATTAGAAAGAGAGTAATTTTGGTTTTTTTAATCATGAGTGATATTAAAATATTAGAGTAAACCAAAAAAAAGTAAAGCAAAAGTGATGTTAAAATGGACTATGAATAATGAAAAGCAAATATATGACACCTTGATTATCGGTTCGGGACCAGCCGGGTTGACAGCTTCAATTTATAACGCCAGATCTAGTTTAAAAACAGTCGTAATATCTGGAAATCAACCAGGAGGACAATTGACTATTACTACTTTGGTTGATAACTACCCGGGATTTCCAAATGGAGTTGGTGGAGTAAAGCTAATGATTGATATGCAACAACAAGCAAAGAATTTGGGAGTGGAACTTCGAAACGGAAGTGTTTCGAAAATTTCCAAATTACAAGAAACAAGAAACAAACAAATTACAAAATCCAATAACCAAACTATAAAACTATTTAAGGTTGAACTGGAAAATGGAGAAATTTTGGAGGCAAGGTCGGTGATAATTACAACTGGAGCGGCGGTGAAATGGCTGGATTTACCAAAAGAAAAAGAATTAATCGGACATGGCATAAGTGGTTGTGCGACTTGTGACGGGATGTTTTATCGAGGAAAAACAGTGGCTGTAGTAGGTGGTGGAGACACAGCTTGTGAAGAAGCGGCATTTTTGTCAAAAATATGTGAAAAAGTATATTTAATTCATCGAAGAGATGAATTGAGAGCGTCAATAGCAGAACAAAAAAAAGTCTTAAACAATCCTAAAGTGGAAATTTGGTGGAACTCGGAAGTGGTTGAGTTAAATCCCAATAACCAAAATCCAAGTATTCCAAACAAATTAGAAAATATCAAAATAAAAAACAATAAAACTGGAGAAGAAAAAATATTAAATTTGGATGGGTTGTTTGTAGCAATTGGGAGTAGCCCGGCAACAAAATTTTTAGAAGGAACAATTGACTTAAGTGAAACAGGTCAAGTAATAGTGGGCAAAAACAAAGAACATATAACAATGACCAGTATGGAGGGGATATTTGCCGCGGGTGATTGTGTCAATATTAAACACAAACAAGCAATTGTGGCGGCTGGTGAAGGATGTCGAGCAGCGTTGGACGCGGAAAGTTGGTTGAATAGTAATTAGCTTTTAGTAAGTAGCTAATAGCTTTTAGCAATAATCAAAACTAAAGACTGAACACTAGTTTTTTGATTTTGGAGATAAATTTGGATGTAGCGAATTAGAAGATATTAACTATTGACATGATGTACAATGTGTTTTATAATTGTACATATGAATAATATAATAAATATTTCTGATTTCAGAAGTAAAATTTTTGATTATATCGAAATTGCAGGGAAAAATGGCAAGCAAATTGCTATAACAAAAGACAAAGAATTAGTGGGTTGGTTTATACCTAAAAAAAAGACTGATAAAAAAGACAAATTTGATAAGTTTTTGAGTGATATTAAAAACTTGCAAAGAAACCATCCAATTAAAGGTGGCAAAGACTTAAGTCAAAATATTGATAAAATTTTATATGGTAAAAAATAGAAGGTATTTAATTGATAGTAGTGTGGTAATGGCTTTGTTTAACGAAGAGGATAGACAATATAAAAAAGCAATCGAGACCTTTAAGCGAATTAAAAAAGAAAAAAGAGAAATTAAAATATCTTGTATAACGGTGGTCGAGTTAGTTTCTTTAATGAAATATAAAAAATTTGATGGTTGGCAAAAATATTGTGAGAAATTGGTTGATGGGTCATTGTTTCTATTGGATAATGCTTATATTTTTGACCAAAATGATTTATCTTGGAATTTAATGATGAAAAAAGAAAAAATTGGAATGGTGGATGCAATTGAAATTGAACATTGTCTCCAAAATGACGAAGAATTGTTGAGTTTTGACGAGGCACAAAATAAGGTTTGGAAAGAATTAGATTCAAAAAAATAAAAATTTACTCTTAAGTGTTGTTAGAAGAATAAATAGTGTCAAACATGTTAGGTAATTGATCTATTGTAACCCCATTACCACTACAATCCCAATCAATTTTTGGTGCTTTATACCCAGCAATTTCAAAATTGTTTAATCTTTCAAGGTCTTTAGTTTCGATTGTAAA
>CAZRPX010000012.1:1321-6511 GCA_964602085.1 uncultured Gammaproteobacteria bacterium | reverse complement strand
AATCAAAAGATTCTAGGTTTTCTTTAATATGACTTTGGTTTGTGGATTTGATTAGGGGTAAAAATCCTTTTGAAACAATCCAATTAAGAATAATCTGATTTTGTGTTTTTTGGTATTTTTGGGACAATTCTACTAATAAAGGCCAATTTCTACTGGCAGTTTTATTTATTCTTAGGGGTTGATAAACAATATTTAAAATTCCATAATCTTTTGCATATTTAGTAATACCAAATCTTTCATTTTCTCTTATTTCAAAATTGTAAGCTAAATAGTGAGCAAATAATTTGTCCCCAAAAATAGAATGATATTTTTTTAATAATTCTAGATTTGCGTTTGTTAAGCTTGTGAATCTAGTTTTTCCTTCCTGTAAAAGTTGTTTAGTAAAATTTTTAATTTTTTCTAAACTAATTTTTTGGATTAGCTCAATAGGAAACTGAATACTATCAACATAATCACTCCCTATTAAATTTAGAAATCTTTCAAGTTGTAACTTAATATCATTTGTATTTTGAACTTCGTCTGAATAGATAGACAAAGTTATAAAAAGATTACCCCTGTCTAGACTTGATTTATTAATTGATTCAACCAATGGCCTTACCTTGAGCATACATAAAAACTGTTTCTGAAAAATTTATTCCTTGATTTAAGGTGTAAATTAATGAGTTTACTTGCTCTTGATTGTCACTGTTTGGATCTGCTTTCATAAAACCACCAACACCCCATGTACCAATACCAATTTTAGAAAGATTATTCTTGTCTATCATTTATTAAATTTTATAAATTTCAACTGTCTTTTTAATTTTTGAAATAAATTTTTCTGTGGAGAATTCGGAGGCGCGGGAGATACAGTCGGAAGATTTAATTTTTAGTTTTTGAAATTTTTTAATCGCTTGGACACAAGACTCAGGGGTCAATTCGTCAAAAAAGACACCAGTTTTACCATCGACAACTGTTTCAGTAACTCCCCCACTACGGTACGCAATTACGGGACAGCCATAAGCCATTGATTCAACCGGTACAATACCAAAATCTTCTTGATCGGCGGAAAAAATAAAAGCTTTGGCGTTTTGATAAAGTTGAGCTTTCTCTTGTTGAGTAACTTCACCAATAAATTCAATATTGGACTCCGCCGATGCAAAATCTTTGGCGGACGAAGCTGATATTTTTTTTAAATCTTCTAGAGTATTAGAAAAATCACGACCAAAAATTTTTAATTTGAGACCTAGCTGATTACAGGCTTGAATAGCAATATCAAAACGCTTGGCACGAGCGAGACGACCACCGGCCAAGAAATAAGATTGTCGATCGTCGATTGTGGATTGTAGATTATTGTTTGGTAATTCTACCGGTGGGTTGATAATAATGGCTTGTTTTCGGTAGAATTTTTTGATTCGAGCAGCGGTGGTTTTGGAATTGGCAATATATTGATCAACATTTTGAGAATAACGAAAATCTGAAATACGAAGAAAATGATTTACAATTTCAACAACAAACCTAATAATCTTATTTTTGGTAAATTTTCTAGCGGTAGGAAGGCCATAAAGATAACGAGGTGGAGTATGACAGTAACATATGAGCTTGGCGTTCTTTTTATTGAGAGAATTGGGAAAATAAGCACCAGTAGCGGAAGTAATAATAATGTCGTATTGGGAAAAATCAAAAGATTTAAAAGCTAAAGGAGATAAAAGACGAAGAGGGCTAATAATTTTGTGGGCAAAAGGAAGATAGTGAAAAAAACTTTGATTAACTCTGCCCTGCCATTTTTTTTCAAGTCGCTGTTGGTGAGGTCCAAGAAATTTCGGACGATAAATTGAGGTAAAAATAGGAGCATTTGGAAAAATATCAGATAAGGTTTCTAGGACACTTTCGGCTCCCCCAAATTCTTTGATGTAATCTTGGACTAAGGCAACTTTAATTTTCGAATTTTCAATTTTCAATTTTCAATTTAATAATTAAAATAAGGATGATTGCTGAGGTTTGGATTTTTGGTCTAAACGAGAAACGAGAGATTTAAAATTATAACTTTTAAACAATTTGTCTAAATTATAAATTATTTGATTACCCCAACGAGACTCGGATAATTTGAAATTAAGAGGAATATTGTCAACAATAGTGGCTAATTTCTGGGAAAGATAAGCATTATCTTTTTCTTTGACTAATTTTTCTCTAATAGATGGTTTAATCTTGTCAATATTTTGGTAAATATTGTCTAATGTTTGAAACTCAGTTAATAGGTCAATAGCCGCTTTAGGCCCAATACCAGCAACACCAGGATAATTATCAGACATATCACCCATTAAGGCTTTGAGATCGATAACCTGTTTTGGGTTAACCCCTAATTTTTCAACCACATCAATAGGTTTAAAGATTTTTGTTTCCGAAAGTCCTCTGATGGGCATAAGAAGGTGAATTTTTGGGCTGACTAATTGCATCAAGTCCTTATCACCGGTAATAATAATAACCTCATCAATATATTTTTTTTTGGCAGAGAGACGAGAAATGGTGCCGATAAGGTCGTCAGCTTCAAACCCACCTAGGGAAAAAGTATTAATTTGGGATTGTTCAAGAGTGGATTTTAAAAGAGGAAGTTGGGAAATTAGGTCGGGATCGGCAGCCTTTCGCTTGGCACGGTAACCAACAAATTCAGTTTGACGAAAAGTTGGCCCGGGAGAATCTAAACAAACAACAAGATATTTTGGTTTTAATTGATAAATAGCTGACAAAAGCATTGAATAAAAACCATAGAGAGCATTGACTGGTTGACCGTTGGTGATAAGCGAGGGAATAGAATGATAGGCTCGATGAATAACAGCGTGACCATCGACAATTAAGAGTTTGGACATATGTTAGTTTATCCCGCCTTCGCCAAGAAAGCTACGGTGGGTAAGCAAGTTATAAAGTAGAAAGTGGAAAAATGAAGGTGGGAAATTTTTGATTAGAGCTGATAGAATTTAATAATGGAACAGCACGCAATTCCACAACAAATATCATCCTACGAATTTAAATTAGTGGGAGATATGACTTTGAAGCAGTTTTTGAAGGCGGCGGCGGGAATTATAATTGCTCTGTTGATAAATAGCACCAAGATAGTTGTTTTAATTAAATGGCCATTAATGTTTATTTTTGGGGGTTTAGGATTAGCATTAGCTTTTTTACCATTGGAAGACAGGCCATTAGAAACTTGGATATTTTCTTTTATAAAATCAATTTACACACCAACAATTTTTATCTATAACAAAAAAAATGGCGATAATTGGTTAGTAAGACCAATTTCTGGTGAAGAAGATGAATCAAAGCCGGTAACCAACAAAAATTTATTTGTTTCGGTTAAAAAACAGACAACCGAAGGGACAATGACTTTAAACCAAAAAGGCGGTTATGGTAAATTGGCAGAAATTAAACAAGAAGATAATCAAAAGATAACTAATTTTCAAAATAAAGAGGTAATTGAGGAATTAAAAGAGACAAGTGTAAAAGAAGAATTATTACCAGCATCAAAAACTGAGGTAGTCGAAGAGATTAATGCTCGAATTCAAGGGGTTGATTTGAATCTTAAGAAAGATAAATTAGAAGCCACTGGTAAGGCGGTTTTTGGAAGTATTCCAATGCCAAACAGACCAGAAACACCAAATATAATCGTAGGTATGGCAACTAATAGTGAAGGAAAAATAATTGATGGAGTAATTATTGAGATTCAAGATGAACACGGGGCGCCAACAAGAGTAATAAAAACTAATTCTTTGGGGCAATTTAAAATTTCGACTCCTTTGGCCAATGGTAGATATTTAATAATTGCAGAAAAAGATGGTTATAATTTTGATAGAGTCAACGTAGATTTAAGCGGTCAAATAATCGATCCAGTTAAAATTATTGCTCAAAATTAGTTTATGATTAATTAAACACTTATGATAAAAGACCCTCTTAAAATTGCTATAAAAGGAAGTACTCAGGATCACTTGCCAATAGAAGATATTGTTGACGGAGTGGTGATTATGAAAGATGGTTCTTGTGCGTCAATTTTAAAATTATCGTCGGTGAATTTTGATTTGTTATCGGAAAAAGAACAGACAGCTTTGGTTTATGCCTATGGTGGTATTTTAAATTCTCTAAACTTTCCAATACAAATAATGATTAAGTCAACCACAAAAGATGTTGGTGTTTATTTAAAAAACCTGATAAGAGCCGAAGAACAACAAACAAATAAACTACTTAAAGAAAGAATTAAAAATTATCGAAAATTTGTTGAAGAAACGGTAAAGAGAAACGATGTTTTATCGAAATCGTTTTATATTATATTGAAATTTTCAACACTGGAGTTGGGAATTAAAAGTGCTGGAAAACAATCATTTAAAGAGATTTTTAAAATCAACAAAAATCAAAACACGGAATTACCCTTTCCAAAAGAATATATACTAGAAAAAGCTAAAGAAAGTTTAGCGCCAAAAAAAGATCATATAATTAGATTATTTTTAAGATTAGGTTTGGAAATAAAAGCTTTAACGAATAAAGAATTGATTGAAATGTTTTATGTTATTTATAATGAAAACGTAGCTCAAAATCAAAAACTACAAGAAACTAATTTTACAAGCCCAATAGTAATGGCAAAATAAAAAAAATGAAATTATTTGGAAAGAAAAAAGAACAACCAACAAACAAAGATGAAAGTCTTAATTTAAAGCCAGTTGAAGGTCAAACTAAGACAGCTCAAGAAAAAAGATCTTTTACAGACGGTTTAGTGTCTATTAAAGACATTATTGCACCTTCTTCTTTGGAGGTCGATTTTAATCATGTTCAAATAGATAATAAATATTACCGAACCTTATTTGTAGTTGGTTATCCTAGGTTTGTGGGTATGAATTGGTTGTCATATTTAATTAATTTTGATGTGGCTCTAAGTTTGTCAATGTATATTTACCCCACCGATGGAAAAGCAATTTTGGATGACTTGAGAAGAAAAATAACTGAAATGGAAGCAGAAATAAGCACTGATATTCAAAGAGGAAGACTGGTCAACCCAGCGACACAAGCAAAACTGGAAGATGCTCTTAATTTGCAAGCTGATTTGGTTAAAGGAGAAGAAAGGTTTTTTCAGTTTGGATTATATATTACAATTGTGGCCGACTCTCAGGAAGAATTAGATAAGATAAACAAAAGTCTTGAAGCGGCTTTGGGATCTTTACTAGTAGTAAC
>CAZRPX010000012.1:0-1221 GCA_964602085.1 uncultured Gammaproteobacteria bacterium | reverse complement strand
GAAGTATTGAGATCACTAATGTTGGGAACTGAAATTATTATTATTGATCCAGAAAACGAATATCGTGATTTGGCGGCAGCAGTTGGAGGTCAATATATTGCTTTTGGGTATAGTGAAGACTCAAAAATAAATCCCTTTGATCTGTCTTTGGTGGAAGAAGAGGGTGAAAACGCACTTAATAGTAAAATCTTGACGGTTCATAAACTAATGAAAGTAATGTTGGGAGAACTCGATCCAATCGAAGAATCAATTTTGGATAAAGCCATGATGGATGCTTACAAAATGAAAGGAATAACTCCTGATCCGGCAACTCAAAAAAAGGAACCTCCATTGATTGAAGATGTCTATAAATCATTAATCGGGATGGAAGAAGAAAAATCAAAAACATTGGCGGCTAGATTGGAAAAATATATTAAGGGTTCTTTTTCGGGAATATTTAACCAAAAAACAACAGTGAATTTAACCAATCCATTTGTAGTATTTGGGATCAAAAATCTTGAAGAAACACTAAGACCAGTGGCTATGCATATTATTTTGGATTATATCTGGACAGTAGTAAAAAGAAGTTTAAAAAAACGAATTTTAGTGGTTGATGAAGCCTGGTATTTGATGCAATATGAAGACTCAGCCTCATTTTTGAGAGGGATAGTAAAAAGAGGCCGAAAATATTATTTAGGAGTAACTACTATTACTCAGGACGTTGATGATTTTTTGGAAACTCCATATGGAAAAGAAATTGTAACTAATAGTGCAATTCAAATATTATTAAAACAGCACTCTGCAGCAATTGATTTAATAGGAGAAGTTTTTTATTTAAGCGAAGGAGAAAAACAACTACTTTTAACTGCTGGTAAAGGGCAAGGAATATTTTTTGCTGGCCAAAACCATGTAGCAATTGAGGTTATTTCTTCTGATGAAGAACATTCATTAATTACTTCCAACCCTGAGGATGTGTTAAGAAAAAAAAATTTAAAGCCAATAATAAACAATCCTCAACAAAATTTGGAAGAGACTCCTAAAAATATAATTGAAACACCACTACCGTCTAAGTTGAACCAAAATGTAACTCAAAAAAATGAAAAAATAGAGATACCTGTGCCTGAAGAAGAAGAAAAAATAATAGAAATTAAACCGGAAATAAATAAAGAGGCGGAAACAGTCAATAATGATTTGGAAAAGAAAATTAAAGAATTAGAATTAATAGAAGCTAATAAGGCAAAA
>CAZRPX010000011.1:0-12607 GCA_964602085.1 uncultured Gammaproteobacteria bacterium | reverse complement strand
CTGACTTAAATGATTGGTATAACCAATAAATTAAAAAAGCGATAACAAAATAAGCCACTGCTTTTGGTAAAACAATGGATCCCCAAATAGGAAAAAGTATTGTTGCCCAGGCAAAAAAACCAGGAATCATTTCCCAGAGGCGATAAATTTTTGATTTTTTATTTACCATAGATTCACGTTTGATTATATCAAGAAGATGACCTTATAAGATAAAATAAAAATATGAGTGTTAGTTTGGCGATAAAAAGGACAATTAAATATGCAAAGAATTTTAAAAGCCATATTAATAAAGAAGAAATCAAAAAAAGATTAATTTCAAAAAAGGTATACCCAGAGGAGGTCTTAAAACAAGAAATTTATAAGTTGAATTGGAAAAATAAAAAAAATAAATGGAAAAACCCCAAAATAAATAAGGCCAGAAAATTGGCGGATTTAATAAAAAATAATTTTAAAGATATCGTATTTTTGGGTATTTCTGGGTCAGTATCATCGGGTCATCCCAAAAAAAATGACGATATTGATCTTTTGGTTATAACAAGAACTAACACTTTATGGAAAAACAGGCTTGCTTTGCGCTGGTGGATGTATAAAAATAGAATCCCCCATCGAGTTTTTGACAGGGTTGAATCTAAAGATCAGTTTTGTTTTAATTTGTGGTTGGATGAGAGTTATTTGGAAATTCCAAAAAACAGACAAAACTTGGGGAATGCAGTAGACCTGTTACTATTAATTCCACTAATTAATAGAAACCAGACTTACGAAAGTTTTTTGAAGACTAACAAGTGGGCAAAAAAATTTGTAGCAACACCCTATAAAAACAAAATTTTCAATTTTCAATTTTCAATTTTCAAAAAAAATCAAAAAGAAAATAAAATCGATAAAATAATTAATTATTTGTATTTTTGGCCACAATATTGGTATATGAAATCAAAAATAACCAAGGAACAAATAAGTCCTTATCAAGCTTTTTTCCACAGGTAAATGATAAAATAAGCCATGAAGTGGTGGTGGAAAATAGGAATAATTTTTTTTTCAACGATAGTGTTGTATATCTCTTTTGTAAGAGCCGGTTTGGAGCGAATTAGAGAAAATAAAAACTTTGATAAATTACGAAACGTACCAATTTCTTATCAAGTTAAAAATGAGATAGGAGAATTAAAAAATTATTGTTACAATTTACCAGAAACCCAAACATTGCCAGACAACCCTTGGTATTTGATCAAAACCTTAAGAGATGAAATTTGGATTAGCTTAACAAAAAATCCGATAGAAAAGGCTGATATTATCTTGCTAGTAGCTGATAAAAAGCTCGAAGAAGCAATAAAATTAGACAAAAAAGGTAAAGAAATTTTATCTAACAAAACAGTAAAAAAGGCCATTCTTAAACTAGAAAAATCCAAAAAAATAATAAATTCTTTAAACCAAAAAGATATCGAAGTAATAAAAATGAATAATAAAATTGAAGAAGCAACTCGAGCTTATAAATATCTAATTGAATTTTTAGAATTAGAAAAAGAAACAAATAACCTTTTTATAGAAAAATGCTATGGTCAATAAAAGAAAAATAAAAATAAAAAAAAGATGGTGGCTATTATTGGTTGCTTTGATTGGGTTATTTATGGCGACTATTTATATTATTTTTAATATTCCTAATCCGAGTAAACTGGATAAAGGTGAATATCCTCAGTCTTCACAGGTAATGGATAGAAATGGAAAGTTGTTGTATGAAATTTATGCAGATAAACGAAGGGTTGTGGTTGGATTAGATCAGGTACCCAAAAACTTGATAAATGCAACGTTGGCAATTGAAGATGCTAATTTTTATAAACACAATGGTTTTGATCTTAAAGGGTTAATCCGAGGTCTGTATAGAACATTAGTAAAAAAAAGATTACAAGGAGGATCAACGTTGACCCAACAATTGGTCAAAAATGCCTTACTTACACCCGAAAGAACTATTTCTCGAAAAATCAAAGAAGCGATTTTGACGATTGCGACAGAAATTATGTATAGTAAAGACAAAATATTGGAAATGTATTTAAATCAAACACCTTATGGGGGGACACTTTGGGGAGTACAAGCAGCCGCGATGGGGATATTTAATAAAAATATTAGTGATTTAACTTTAGCCGAATCGGCGCTGATAGCTGGGTTACCAGCTTCACCGACAAAATACTCCCCTTTTTCATATCCAGAAACAGCAAAAAATCGCCAAATTATGGTTTTAAACAGAATGTTAGAACTGAAATTTATTGATCAACAACAATACGATTTAGCGAAAAATGAGGAACTTAATTACTATATTAATAAAACCGGGATAGAAGCGCCCCATTTTGTATTTTATGTGAAAGAGTTATTGGCAGAAAAATATGGAATTCAGAAACTAACAGAGGGTGGCTTAAAAATTACGACGAGTTTAGATTTAGATATTCAAAAAATGGCTCAAGCTTCGGTTTCGGCTGAATTAGAAAAATTAAAAAAATATAAAGTTAGCAATGGAGCATCTTTGATAACTGATCCAAAGTCGGGTCAAATTTTGGCAATGGTCGGATCGGTTGATTATTTTTCGAATGAAATAGATGGTAAATATAATGTTACAACCGCCCTAAGACAGCCAGGTTCATCTATTAAACCACTTAATTATGCGGTGGCGATAGAAACGGGAAAGATAACAGCCGCGTCGGTGGTTGACGACAATCCAACCTGTTTTGGTCAAATTAATCAAAAAAACTATTGCCCAACAAATTATGGTGGAGCTTATCATGGATTACAAAATATCAGAACTTCATTGGCAAACTCGTTTAATATTGCAGCGGTTAAGGTCTTAAAATTAAATTCATTAGAAACATTTGTTGCCTCGGCTTCTGCAATGGGAATTAGTAGTTTTCAAAATCCATCGGATTACGGTTTATCTCTAACCTTGGGAGGCGGAGAAGTAACCATGACTGATATGAACGTGGCTTACGGAGTATTAGCCAATATGGGGATACGACAAGATTTGACTCCAATTTTAAAAATAGTCGATAAAAATGGTCAAATTTTAGAAGAATATAAAGAAAATAGTGGAAATCGGGTAATGAGTCGAGAGACTGGATTTATAATCCAACAAATTTTATCAGACGATGGGGCACGAAGTATGGTATTTGGAAGAGGCTCGATGTTAAACATCAAAGGACACTCTGAGGTAGCGGTCAAGACCGGAACTACCAACGACATGAGAGACAATTGGACAATTGGTTATACTCCAGATTATGTGGTAACTACTTGGGTAGGAAATAATGATAATTCTAAAATGGGAGGTTTAGTTTCTGGGACTACTGGGGCGGCGCCAATATGGAATAAAATAATGACACAGTTATTATTGGACAAAGAAGTAAAAACACCGGTAAGACCAGCCGGAATCGTTGGTATGTATGTCTGTAATTTAACCGGAATGGCAGTACCAGATGGTGGTTGTGAATCTCATTATGAATATTTTAAGAAGGAATTTTTACCCAAAAAACAAACAATAATAAGACAAAATGTGTTGATTAACAAAGATACCGGCAGAATCGTTGTGGACAACGAAGTAGCTCCAAATGCAGAATGGCAGGAGCATACTATTGTGGAAGATATTACAAAATTAAAAATTTGTTTGGATTGTCCTTTGGTTGAAAATAGTGATCCAAATGATCCTAATAAAAATAAAAGACCAGCAAGCTTAGTAAACTGACATGATTATTTTAGAATTATTTTTAAAAATTCTAATTGGAATAGGCTCCCCTGTCGTAAAAAGTCTAAAAAAAATTAAGAAAATTAAATTACCAAAAATAATTTTCCCAAAAATAAAATGGCCAAAAATCAAAATAAAAAAAAGAAAAAATAAGATAAAAGTAAAACCATTATTTTGGTTGTCAAGTTTGGTTTTGATAATAATTATTGGAAGTACAGCACTGTTTTATTTAATAATCTTAAAAGACTTACCCAAGGTTGACTTGATCTACAATCCCCCAAATCTTTCAACTGTAATTACTGACAGAAACAACAAGATACTTTATAAATTTTATGAAAATGAAAACAGAACATGGAAAACATTAGAACAAATCCCTCAAGACTTAATTGAAGCAACAATTGCGATTGAGGATAAGAATTTTTATAACCATCACGGATTATCAATTAAAGGATTAATTACAGCTGTTAAATATAACTTTAAAAAAAATGGTGAGGATAAACCGCGAGGAGGCTCAACAATAACCCAGCAATTAGTTAAAAATGTGTTTTTAAGTAGTGAAAAGACTTTAAAAAGAAAAATTAGAGAGGCTGTTTTGACCCTAAAATTAGAAAATAAATTAAGTAAAGACGAAATTTTGGAAAGATATTTAAATCAAGTTTCTTATGGAGGCGAGGCCTATGGAGTACAAGAGGCGTCTTTGAAATATTTTGGGAAAAATGTTGAAGATATCAATTTAATTGAGGCGGCATATTTGGCGGGGTTACCGGCAGCGCCTAGTTCTTATTCTCCTTATGGTAACGACCCTGGTTTGGGGGTTAAAAGAGCCAAGCATGTAATAGAAGAAATGGTAAAAAATGGCTATTTAACAGAAAATGAAGCTGAAAATTGGTTAAATGAGAAAATTAATATCAAAAATAATTTAAAAAAAATTGTCGCCCCACATTTTGTTTTTTATATAAAAAATATTTTAGAAACTGAATATGGTTACACTAATTTGGAAAAACAAGGATTAACAATTAAAACAAGTTTAGATTTGGAAACTCAAAATTTAGCTGAAGAAATTGTGGCAGAGGAGATTGGAAAGGTGAAAAAATTAAATATAAAAAATGGGGCCTCTCTGGTTGTCGATGTAAAATCGGGCGATATTTTGGCAATGGTGGGCTCAAAAAATTATTATGCAAAAGATATTGATGGAAAATACAATGTGGCGACAGCACTAAGACAGCCCGGGTCTTCAATAAAACCGATTAATTATCTATTAGCACTAAAAAATGGGTATAGTTTGTCATCAACGATCGATGATAGTCCGGTTGTTTATAAAATAAAAGGTCAAAAACCTTATAGCCCACAAAATTATAATGGGAAATACATGGGAAGAGTTACTCTAAGAACTGCTTTAGCTTCTTCTTTAAATATCCCTTCAGTAAAATTATTAGAAAAAAACGGGGTTAACGAAATGATTGATTTGGCCTCTGATATGGGAATTACAACATGGGAAGAAAGAAACCGATTTGGGTTATCTTTGGCATTGGGAAGTGGAGAAGTAAAAATGACAGAAATATCACAAGCCTACAGTATTTTTGCTAATTTAGGAGAAAAAATTGAGATAAACCCAATTTTGGAAATAAAAACATATTTGGGTGAATCAATCTATCAAAAAGAAATAAAAACTAAAACAGTGGTTGAGCCAGAATATGCTTATATGATTAATGATGTTTTGAGTGATAATCAAGCAAGATCACCAATATTTGGGAGTAATTCTAAATTGGTTATAAAAGATAGAACTGCAGCGGTAAAAACAGGAACAACAAATAATTTAAAGGACAATTGGTGTATTGGCTGGACACCTGAAGTATTAGTGGCTGTTTGGGTTGGTAATAATAGCGGAGAACCGATGAGTTGGGTGGCTTCTGGAGTTAGCGGAGCGACTCCGATTTGGAATCGAATAATGACAAAAATTCTTGAAAATAAAGAAAATGTTTCATGGGTTATTCCAAATAATTTAATTAAAAAAAATATTTGTAACAAACAAGAGTGGACAATAGCTGGCAGTGAGATTGCCGTTAGTTGTCCAGTAATAAGTCAGCCAGTAGCTAATTAATCCAAAAAACTAACAGCATACCAATACAAATGATCGACTAATATCGGAAGTTCTGTTTGCAAAAGTGAAGCGTTTGGTGAATTATTTTGATTAATTAAAATCAAAATTTTGTTTTTGGGAAGATTAATAAGCCCACGGTAATAAATATTAGTAGAATTTTCGATTTTTTCTTGAAAATTAAGCCCTTGAGGTAAAACAGAACTAACCAAGCTTTCTGAAGATGGACTAATACTACTAAGTTGATTAATTATTTGGTCTATATTTTCTCCTGTTTTTAAAATTTGCGGTTGATATTCAAAAACTGGACTAGAAAAATTTGAATCAAGACTTATATAAATTGACCAATTGATGGGAGATTTTTCTAAATAATTAGATAAATTAGTTGAAGAGGGAAGCTGGGTTTTATTAGATTTATTAAAAGTAATTTTTGGTAATTTAGAGCTTAAATTAAGATTAAATTGGGGTGGATTTTTAATTATTTTTTCAATTGATTTAAAGCTCCAAAATATAAAACTAAAGCCAGTGGTTAAAATAAGAGCAATAATTATTGCCCTCCTCTTGTTTTGAATTTTTTTTAGATTTTCTTGAGCTTCATCGACAGGAGTCTCTGATAGTTTTAAAAATGCATTATTTTTTTTATTATCTTTAGGGTTGGGAAGCATATATTAGCAAGCAGTAATTAGTTAATAGTTAATAGTTAGTAGCAAGATATTATTTATTAATTTGTTTAAAAGTTAAAAGGCCATCTTTAGAACCAAGACGAGAAACGACTGAAGCCGAGTTGGTAATAGCCCAATAAAGAGCCTCTTGGGGTGATTTTTTATAAATTAGAGCCGATACAAAAGCAGCACCAAACGAATCTCCAGCTCCAGTTTCATCTACGGGATTTGTCTGAGCTGAAGGAGAAAAAAAATGTTTTTGACCGAAAAGAGCATAAGCACCTTGACGTCCGTTGGTAATGGTAACTATGGGAATTTTCAAAGCGTGAATTTGATTAAATAAATTATTGTCATGGCTGGATAAATCTAGCAACATTTCGACTTCTTCTTGATTTAAAGAAAGAAAGTCGACAAGCTTAATGAGAGATAGTAATTTTTTTGATTGTTTAATCTCACGCTTGCCAGGATTTAAGGCTATTTTAATTTTATTTTCGTGAGCAAATCCAATAATTTTTTCAAGCAAGTCAATGTTCCCTTCTAAAGATGAGACATAAAACCATTGAACTTTTTTTATTTGACTCCATTTAATCTGTTTTTCTTGAAGTGATGAGCCCCCGCGAGCAGTCAAAATTGAACGAGTGCCATCTGGAGCCACTAAAATAACCGAAAAATCAGTATCATTTGTTTTGTCGATAACAAGAAACTTATCAAATACTTTGTTTTTTTGAAAATCTTGATAAAGGTAATGACTCAAAGAATCGTTTCCAATTAAAGAAATACAGGCTGATTTTAATCCAAGGCGTGAAAAAGCAACGGCTGAATTTGATGCTCCACCGCCACTACAAAATAAACTTTGGTCTATTTCGTTTTTAGACGAAGCTTTAAGACTTAAAAGTTTTTTATCGTAAATAAAATCTTTTGATTTGACAAAGATATCAACAGTGGATGAGCCAATAGAAATTACATCAAAATTTTGAATCATATTATTTTTTTAATAGCGGACAATAGATTATTTTTACCAATGCCATAATAATTATATAATTGTTGATAATTTTTGGCCGAACGTCCAAATTGATTGTTGACACCTAAGTGAATAAATTTTGGATGGATTTTTGATGATAAAAAAAGACTGGCTACAATCTGACCAAGTCCGCCATTTTTTTGATGATCTTCGAGACAAATTAGTCTTTTTGTTTTTTTGACACTTTTTAAAATAGTATCAAAATCGAGGGGTTTGACAGAGGAACAATTAATGATTTCTAAAGAAATACTTGGTTTTTGATTTTGAAGTATGGATTGAACCTCAAAAGCTTGATAAAGGATTGGACCATAACCAATAATCGTGACATCCTTCCCTTTTTTTAAGACTTGGGACTTGCCGATAGTAAAAGGAAATTTGGGATTAGACAAAACCGGAGTTGAAGGGCGGACTAAACGCAAATAAGCTGGACGACGACTTTTGGCCAAAACTGAGGTTATTTTTTGAGTCTCAATAGTATCTAATGGGGCAAATACTTCCATATTGGGAAGAGTAGTCATAAGAGCGATGTCTTCTAGACTTTGATGGGTGGCACCTAATTCGGCCGTCATTAGACCAGAGTGAGAACCAACAATTTTAACGTCTAAATTGTTATAACAAATTGATTGACGGATTACTGCCCAATTGATAGCGGGAGAAAAACAAGCAAAAGAGCATAAAAAAACTGTTTTACCGCTTTTAGCCAGACCAGCGGCAACACCAGCAGCATTAGCCTCGGCAACACCACACTCAACAAAACGAGCGGGATAATGAGTGGCAAAATCAGACAAAGACAAGGAAGATTTTAAATCCATACTAACGACATAAAGTTTGGGGTTGTTTTTGGCCAATTGATCAAGAGTTTGACCGAAAGCTTGGCGAATTGATTCAATTGGTAAATTAGAAATTGAGTTCATCTTTGGCAGCAAGATAGATTTTTTCGTCTAAATTTTTAACATCGTGATATTTATAATTATTTTCCATAAAAGAGACTCCTTTACCGAGAACTGTCTTGGCAATAATACAATTTGGGTAGTCAGAGTTTTTGGCTTGTTTTAATGTTTTTATTAATTGAAAAAAATTATGACCGTCAACAGTGGTGACAGTCCAGCCAAATTGGACGTATTTGGCGGCCAAATTGTTTAGAGGCATTATGTCTTGAGTGGTACCATCGATTTGGAGGCCGTTATAATCGACAATATTTATTAAATTTCCTAGTTTATATTTTTTGGCAAACATGACACTTTCCCAAATTTGACCTTCTTGATGTTCGCCATCGCTGGTTAAACAAACCGTCGTATGTTTAGGATCGCCAAGAGCTAAGCCAGCGGCAAAAGAAAGACCTTGTCCCAAAGAACCAGAAGAATACTCTACGCCAGGGACATCATTGGAAATATGACCTTGAAGGATAGAATTAAAATCAGTATAAGTTGAGAGTAAATTTTTGGGGAAATATTTTTTTGATGCCAAGACGGTATAAAGAGCGCAAGCTAGATGCCCGGCAGAAAGTATAAAATGATCCTTTTTAAAATCAAAAATATCGGAATGATAAAGAGAAATTAGAATATCTAAAGACGAAAGAGAACCGCCGATATGACCACTACCAGAGGCGTAAATCATATCCAACAAATCAAGTCGAAGTTGGTGACTAATTTTTGATAACGGATGAAATCGGCGGAGCATTAATTAAGTATAACCCAATCTCCCCCTTTTCCCTCTCTTTGACTAAAGCGGTGGGTTATAATATCTATTATCAATGGAAGATTGTTATAAAAAATATTATTTTGGACTGAAGAAATTTATTTCTCAAAAAATTGACGATGAAGGAGTGGTGGAAGAAATTATCAACGATGTAATGTTGGCAGTAATGAATTCGGAAAAAAATTATCAACATCGATGTTGCCAGTTTAGCTGGATTTGTAGTATCGCTAAACACAAAATAATTGATTATTATCGAAAGAAAAAAATTAAAACAATTTTATTTTCAGTGAGCCCTATTTTTGAAGAAATTGCCGACAAAGCACTTACTCCGGAAAGGGATGTATTAAAAAATGAGCTTAAAGATGAAATAAAAAAAACACTTTCTGAGTTAAAGGCGGGATATAAAAATTTATTACGACTTAAATATATAGAGGGTAAAAAAGTTACCGAAATTGCTAAAGAAACAAAATTAACTGTGAAAGCAGTGGAATCAAGATTAATTCGAGCAAAAAAACAATTTCGCGAAGTTTGGATTTATGATAAAAAAGAGAATTAAAAATATTATTTGGTTGACAATTTTAATTGCCGCCAGACAAATTTGGAAATTGATGTGTAATTTATATCATTTAATTACCGAACCATTTGTAACCTTAAAATTATTAATTAAAGATAGAGACAAATCACAAATATTTTTAATTGGAATGATTTTTCTATTGCCAATAATTGCCTATTTATTGGCTAGAATTGGATGGGATTATTATCGATATGGATTTATAATAGAAGATTTTGGATTGTTTTTTGTAATAGCGATTGCAATCCAAGCTGGATTATTTTTGTATTTAGGATATTGGGTCTTAAAAGTAATCAGAAACTGGAGATAAACGAAGGATATTAATAAAAGTCACGACTTAATTTTCACTATGATTAAAAACATAAAATTTGAGTATAAAAGCCAGGAATATTTGGAGTTTAAAGATTTAACTGAAGAGGTTGAAGAATTTGTTAAAAAATCTAAGATAAAAAACGGCCAAGTATTGGTTTATTCAATGCACACAACTTTGGCTATTTGTGTCAATGAAAAAGAGAGTGGAATTGTTAAAGATTTTCGAGGCTTGATGGGAAGACTAATTCCTCGAGATACATATTATTGTCATAATGACTTAAAAATAAGAACGGAAAATTTAGTTTGCCAATCAGGAGCATCAGATTGTTTAAACGGACATTCTCACTTGACTCATTTATTGATGAGAAACTCGGAAACATTGCCAATAATTGACGGGGAAATAGCGTTTGGTCCATGGCAGAGAATATTTGCAATTGAATTAGATTGTGGCAGACTGAGAGAGATAATTTTCCAAATTACTGGTGAGTAATTTGTTTAATTTTTTCTATAACTTTATCCAAAATTGATTCAGGAGTGCTGGCTCCGGAGCTAATGACAACATTTTTTTGATTTAAAAACCATTCTGGTTGCAATTCAGAAGCATTATCAACAATATAGGCTTTGGCCCCAGAACTTTGGGCCACTGACCGTAAACTATTAGAGTTGGCACTAGTGGGAGAACCAACAATGATTATAAAATGATACTTTTTTGCTAGTTTAACAATAGCCTGTTGTCTATCAGTGGTGGCTTGACAAATGTGGGGCAGAATAGTGACTTGAGGATATTTGTCTTTTATAAATAAGAGAGCTTTTTGAGTTTCAATAGTTGAAAGGGTGGTTTGAGTCATAACAATGGTATCTTTGGGATTATTTATAGGAAAATCAAAAATATTATCAAGGGTAACTGGTGTGGCAAAATCTGGAGCTTCGCCAACCACTCCAACGGTTTCATCGTGATCAATCTTGTTGCAAAGAAAAATTATCTGTTTTTTTTGAGAGGCCAAATCTTTAACAGTACGATGAGATCTTAAGACTAAAGGACAAGAAGCATCAACAATTTCTAGTCCCCTGTCTTTGGCTTGTTGAAATACTTGAGGGGTTGCCCCATGAGCTCGAATAATAACAATCGAGCCATCAGGAATTTCTTTAATTGATTGAACTGTTTTTATTTTTAAACTCGATTCTAACCAATTAACGACATGCTGATTGTGAACTATTTCCCCCAAAAAAAATATAGGTTTATCTTTGTTTTTTGAGGTCTTGACGGCAATGTCGATAGCTCGGGTAATCCCAAAACAAAAACCATGAGGATTAGCAACTATAATCTTTGTCATTTTTTGGGCCTTTTTTTTAATCGAGACATTGGAATCCCAGGGCAAAACCAATGATCAGCACAACGAGCTTCGTAAGTAATTTTTGAATCATTAAATTTTTGAATTACAACCACTGGACTTTTGTAAGGAGCCGGCTTGCCGTCAATTAGTCGTTGTGTCATGGTTGCCGGGGCGCCACAAGTTTTGCCACGACCATCTTTATAAGTACAACGGGCGGTTAAGGTTTCAATCTTGGTGGCCAATCCTAATAAAGATTCGATTGAGGAAAACGGTTCACCTTTAAAACTACGATTTAAGCCCGAGACAACAACTTCAATATTGTCATTGAGTAAACAAGTAACAACATCTTTTATGTTTTTATCGAAAAATTGGATTTCATCAATAGCAACTAATTGGGGCCTTTTTTTTAACGGAATTTTATAAATATCATTAAAGATAAATAAAGAATCAACTTTGCTTTTTGTCGAACTAGGAACAGGGATAGCTTCCCAGCATCCACCATTGCGACAACGAACTTCTTTTATGTCAAAACGGTCATCAAGTGCTGGTTTGTAAACCCGAATTGAATAATTTAGGGCGTCACGACATTCAGATAAATGGTCTAATAACCGGCGAGTTTTACTTGAATTCATGGGGCCAACGAAACAAGTGAGTGGAGCACGTTGACGAGTCATAGCCCATTGTAGCGTGAAAAAATCTGCTTTTAAAGACTTGATTCCGGATAAATTTTGTAAAAACGTTATAATTAACCGTAGTATGGAGGAAAAAGAATACCACCGAAATAGAAGAATGTTTTTTGTGATTGATGATAATTTAGTAATTGCTGAGGCAAATTCTGATAAATCACATTTTGAATGGTTAATAGAACAATTTTGGCCTGAAGACAAAGCAATTGAATTTATTGAAACAGGCTTAAGAGGAGTTCTAAATCCGGATGGAAATATTAGATTTTATACAGGGGAAAATTGGGAGGTTAACGAGAAAATTGAGGCTGAGTTTTTTGGAATTTTTGATGAATTAGTAAAAAGATTAAAGATAAGTCCAGAAGCAAAAATCGGTGGAGGTGTAATAAAAGGTAAAACTGGTGATTTTTGGCCAGCAAGAAAAGAATACGGAAAAGTAGGAGATTTTATTAAAAAATAATTTTGAGACGCGGATGGGAGTTGAACCCATCTGAACAGTTTTGCAGACTGCTGTCT
>CAZRPX010000010.1:0-13462 GCA_964602085.1 uncultured Gammaproteobacteria bacterium | reverse complement strand
CTCCTTTCTTTATATTTGATAAAAGGACTCAATGTCCTGTTACCACGTAGGAAAATAAGGAAACTAACTTTCTATACCCAAAAGATAAAACTTAAATTGTTTTTATATCTTGCGACAATATTGTCATCATACTGCAAGAACTCGTCTTATTTTCAAAAGGTAAGAAAGTGGGAAAAACACAAGCACAACTTGTGAAAGAACATTTTATACTACAAAACGCTTTTGTCTGTAATATGAAAAAATTATAGCACTAAAAATCGCATTTTCAATGGAAAAAACAGTATAAAACAATAAACAACGCTCAGTGTCAGTCGAACACTTTTGAACCTAAAATTCACTCACTTTTTCTTGTCAAATATTTTTTCCAAGCTAATGTGAGCCAATGGGGTCTAGAACCCATCAGTCCTTATAAATCTATATTTTGAAGTTTATTATATCCTCTATATATTAAACAAAAAAATTTATAAAATAACATCTCAAACCACTAAACTTATACTAAACCTTGAATCATTATTTAGGTATTTTCTTAAACGCTCTTCATCCTCTTGCCCCATATCTTCTGTTAATATTCTAATATTAAACTTTCCACCAGTATTCTTTTGCTCAATACGAACAATATTTTTATCCATTTCACTGATTTTTTTTACCACATCAACTAACACTTTTGGTCTATCGTCTCCAATAAGTCTAATTGAAGTAATTCTTAATTTTTCTTTTGTGATTCCAGCCAAATCTAATTCTCGATTTAATAATTCTTCTTTAATGGAATTATTGCCAACCATAAAATAGAGATCATCAATACTCTGACATCCCAACTTATAAAGTAAAGGATTTATAGAATCACCAATATCAGATAAAACCAATAACCCTCTTGGAATCAAAATTGATTCCAATTTTTCCTGACCTTTGGAAACCAATCCATCTCTATTTTCTAAAATTCTTTGCTCTAGAATAGTTTTCCTTGTCATTGGTAGACAATAATCTTCCAAACCACCCAAAGGTGCCCTCCTCGATTCTCCTATGTTAATTCTAAGCGTACTGGCATTTGGAATAACTACACTTAATGGTTTTTCTATTCCATCAATATTGATTGATTCTGCTTCAGCTAAAACTCTTGGATTAATTGCTGCCGCAAAATCAACCCCTGTAGCATTTTTCGGTAAAAATCTAACAGTTCCTGTTGGAGTAAATACCAATTTTAAAATATAGTCTTTCACATCTTTTCCGCTATTTATTAAACTTACTATCCCGTTATTATTAAATTCTTCCATTTCTTTAGTCATAATGGCAATCTCTACTGGTCCCTGTTGAGGAAAATCAATTGTAGTTTGTAAAGCTTCATATCCATTAACTCGTTTATTAGCTCCAATAAACTCGTCAAACCGATCATAATCAACCATCTCACCAAAATCTCTATGTATTTCATGTAAAACCCGATAACAATCATGAACCGTATTTAATTGAACCCTAAAACTAACTACATCATTCACATCCTTAAAACCACTACAACCACTTTTACCTTTTAATGCCATTTTTTCTCTTTTTTTATTCAATATCCAACAACCACTTTTTCTTTTCTCGACTTTTCCCTCGATACTATTATCAGAAAGAAGTTGTTCAATCCTACTCGTTAAGTAATAGGTGAAATTAGGACTAAGCCTTTGATCAGACTCCAATTCTCTCAAAGTTTTTTGGTAATCTTCTGGATTTAAATATTTAAAACACAAATCTTCCAATTCAGTCTTAGCCTTCCATAGGCCAAGAGACTCAGCTAATCTAGTATAAACATCCAAAGTTTCCCGTGATTTAGCAATCTGTTTTTCCGGATTCATAAATTGCAAAGTTCTCATATTATGCAATCTGTCAGCCAACTTAATTAGGGCGACTCCTGGGTTAATATAACTTTTATCCAATACTTTTTTTAAAGTTTCTCTATCTGTACTTGATTTTAACTTCGTTACACCAGAAACTAACTCTAAAACTTCATCTCCAAATCTTAATTTAATTTCTTCTGGTGTTACATTAGTATCTTCGACAACATCATGCAATAAGGCTGCAATTAAATAACTTTCATCCTTAATTCCCCATTCATTTTGTAAGATATTAAAAACTTCAACGCAATGGGTGAAATATGGTTCACCAGATTTTCTAAATTGACCTTCGTGAGATTTCTGAGCAAAATTATATGCCGAGTTGATTTTGTCTGATCTGATACTTTCAGATTCATCTATTTTTACAGAATTTACTATTTCTAAACTCATTTGTGGCAATTTTATCTTATTATCTAATAATATTAAACATTAAATTCAATAATCATAGGTAAATGATCAGAAAAATTACAATCTAATACTTCAAAATTAGAAACTTTTTTCTCCGAATTTATAAATACATAATCGGCAAAATATTGTTTATTATTTGGGTATTTTGCCCAAGCATTTTTATTTCTAGTAGTATTAATATTAAAGTCTTTAATTAGATTTCTATATCCATTATTTTCAAAACAATTAACACTTTGAGTATTTATATCTAAATTAAAATCACCCCCAATTACAGTCAATCTACTATTTTGGATTTTTAAAAAATCAATTATTTTATTTGACTGCCTAATTCTTTGTTTTGTATCCAGTTTATCTCCAGGCTTAGAAACTCCATGAACATTACAGATATCAAAATATTTCCCATTAGTTTCTATCCTTAACCATAAAACCAATCCAACATTTTGACTATACTCAAAAATACTTTTAGATAATTTAAGATTCAATTTACGATTTACAAATATAGATAATGCAAAATTATCATTATTTTTAGTTTCCTTATATTTTTTTATTAGACGATAACTTTTAAGACAATCACTAAATAACCAATAATCTTTTGATAAAGATTCTTGAAAGCAAAATATATCCACATCTTTTGACATATTTTCAACAAAAGCAGTCATTTCTTGTTGTAAAATATCTCCAGAACAACAATTCAAAAATAATATTTTCATAAAAATCTATATTGTGGTATATTACCACTTAAACCATATGAAGAAAATAAAAATAGGAATCATTGGTTGTGGGGCTGTAGCTTATAGATGGTATTTGCCTGGATTATCTAAGAAAGGATCAAAACATAAACTCTTTGCAGTATGTGATATTGATTATAATAAAGCAAAAAAAGCAGCAAAAGACTTTCATGTAAAATATTTTTTTAATGATGTTGATAGTCTAGTTAATTCAAAAATCGATTTAGCAGTTATATTAACCAGACATGATAGTCATTATGATTTAATCAAATATTTTTTTGACAAAAACATCAATGTCTATTCAGAAAAACCATTTGCTCTCACAAATAAAAAATGCCAAGAATTAGTCAAATTGGCCAACAAAAAGAAACTTACTTTCGGTTGCGCTCCTCAAGTAATGCTTTCATCAAGAAATCAAAAAGTAAAAAAAATCTTGGAACAAAAAGTTATTGGTAAAATTTCTTATATCAGAGCCAGTTGTTCCAACCTAGGACCGGCAGGAAGAAAAGATACAAATTATAATCCAAAATGGTTTTATAACGAAAGTGGTTCAATTTGGAGCCTTGGTATTTACGGTTTATCCACCCTAATCTGGTGGTTTGGAAAACCTAAATGCCTTGCTTCAATGTCTGAAGTATCTTTTCCTAAAAGAAAAATTTTATTTGGACCAAATAAAGGAGAAATATTTAAAGTCTCTTCATACGATAATACTATTGCTATTTTAAATTTTGGTAATGGCACCTTGGCTTCATTTGATGGTTCATACTCAATTGCTAATCCACCAAAATATGACTTTGAAATACACGGAGAATATGGCAGTATTTTTGTCGGTGGATTTGGAGGTAAAGAATCAATAATATTACAACTCACCAACAAGAAACCAAGGGCAATCGGACCAGACGATAATTGTCACCTTAATTGGACATTAGCCTGGGGAGTCATTGAAACAGCTAAAGCTATAGTTGATAAAAGAGAACCATTAACAAGTTCTAAATTAGCTACAGATGTGATTTCAGTAATTGAAAAAATGATGATATCTTCGAAAACAAAAAATTTTATTAAAGTATGATTCCCAAAATTAGTTTTAGACATTTAGACCCAAAAGACCTTGATTGTCTCTATTTATTTGTAAAAAACAAAAATGTTACCAAATTTTTAACTTGGCAAGCATATTCTTCAAAAAAAGAAACATTAAATTATTTAAATATTGTATCTCAAAAGACCAATTTTCCAGATGAGACACTCGGTATTATTTATAAAAACATTTTAATTGGGACCGTCCATTTAATTTACAGAAACAATTATGATGTTCAAATAGGGTTTGGTATTAATGAAGAATTTTGGAACCAAAAAATAGGAACGTATACTGTGTCAAAAATAATCGAATATATTAAAAACAGTGATTGGAGTAAAAACGTAAAAACTATTTTGGCTGATGTTAATCAAAAAAATATTTATGCAATAAAAATTTTAAAAAAAAATTATTTTGTTTTATTTAAAAAAGATATTGAAAAGTTTAGAGACAGATATTTATATCAATTATGAAAAATAATAAACAACAAATTATTATTAACAAAATAAAAAATATCTTATCCTCTGATAATAGAATTAAATTAGCTTTCGTTACCGGATCAGCAGCCAACGATGAATTAACTGAACTTTCAGATATCGACCTTTGGATTATAACTAAGGAAGAAAATGACCTTAATAAGATTGTCGCCGATATTTCTCTATTATTTCAAAATAAAATAAAGATAAAACATATATATCGATCTACCGAACATCATTACTTTGTTATTTTAAAAAACCAAATACAAATTGATTTAAATATTGCCAGCTCAGCCTTATTCTACAGCTTAACTCAGAATAAAAACAAAAAAATTATATATGATCCACATTTTTGTTCTATTACCAAAAATAAAAAAGAAATTAATAAAAACTGTCAAACAATTAATAATTTATTAGTAATCGGATATACCACCCTTGCCAGAACAACAAGTAAGTATTTTAAAAATAATTTTTTTGTAGTTGTCCGGTTTATAGATAATATAAGAAATAATATAATTATTCCTCTAATCCCTTTTACAGAAACAGAAAAAATGCCCAATCCAATTACTTTAGATGTCAACAATCTTTCTCACTATACAAAAAAAGAATTTTTAAAAACATTTCCAAAACCAATTAAAAAAGATTGTTATCAGGCAATTTTATCTACATTAAATTTACTTGATAGATTTAATAATAGTTCTAATAAAGATATTTTTTTAACTAATTTATCAAAAAAAATAAAAAAGGTGTTAAAATCAACAAATCTATGCAAATAATATTACTTGGAACTGGTGGTGTATCTAGTATCCCTAGACCAACATGTTTTTGTGATGTTTGCCAAGAAGCCAGAAAAAAGGGGATACCTTACAGTAGAACCGGTTGCTCTCTTTTTATTAAAGAAGAAAATATCCTTTTTGACACTCCTGAATCAATTTACGAACAATTAAATCGAGAAAAAATTAAATCAATCGAGCATATATTTTTAACTCATTGGCACCCAGATCATACTCAAGGAATAAGAGTTATTGAGACAATTAATTGGAATTTTAGTGAATCAAAACCTTTTAATAAACCAATAAATGTTTATATTTCAGATTACCAGTTTGAAATGTTTAAAAAATATTCAGCTGGGGGTTTTCTTGATTATTATCAAAATAAAAATATTATTAATATAATTAAAATTGAAAATAAAAAGAAATTTAATTTTAAAAACGTAACGATTAATCCCTATTTAATAGAAAAAACTAAAGGATTTTATTTTCTAATTTCAAGTCAAAAAAAACAAACAGTTTATCTACCATGCGAATATCATTTAGTTGAGTTTGATAAAGAAATTAAAAACGTTGATGTTTTTATTTCTCATAACTTATTTTGGGAAAACAATAAAATTAGCCTTAGAAAAAATCCCCCAAAAGATGAAGATAGTTTTGAAAAAATGCTTAAAGACGCTGACCAAATTAAAGCCAAAAAGATAATCCTAACTCATATTGAGGAATCTTTTAAGCTAGGACACGACGAATTAAATCAAAAATTAAAAAAATACTATCCCAACTATGATGTAACCGCTGGTTATGATGGTCAAATTATAAAATTATAAAAACATGGGAAAAGTAGAAAAAAGTCAGTTGGATTTTTTTCAAAGAAATGGAGCTAGATCTCTTGACCACTCTTCAATTAGAACCAGCTTATCCAGAAACATGTTAGACGAATTTTCTCGTGATCCAGATACAAAATCAATTCGAGCTTTTGGTTCTACAGCCAGCAATACTGAAACCATTTTTTCAGATATGGATTATAGCGTTTTAGTCAGAGGGGATTCGGGATTAAATAGGGCTATTAATTTGTCATCAGAAAGGTATCAAAAAATTGGTCCATTAATTGATTGGTATCAATACAATCCATATCATCACTATGTCGTTTTTAACGGCGATAGTGCCCCTGTCCCCTTGGATATATATTACCTTCCAGATTTTGTTTATGACAATATTCGAAAACCAGCTGAAACAGTTTTTGATTCTACTCAAAATAGCCAAAAAGAAAAAGGTTTTGTAGTTAAAATGATTGAAACTTCATATGTCAAATTATTACAAGCAGTTCAAACCCTTGATGATGATGACTATGAAAGTACAATCTCTAAAATCGACGAATTGAGAGAGACCTGTTTAATTCATTTATTATCAGAGGTATTCAATTATCAAATACCCCATATTAAAGGAATAAAATTCGAAAATTTTATCAATACCGATATTAAAGATTCATTTATTAACACCTATGCCAAACCTACCCAAGAAAGCTGTACAAAATCAATAAGTAATATTTTATTTATATTAAGGCAAGTTAATATAAAATCCGGATATTCATTTGATCCTGATAGTGAAAATGAAATAGCTCAAGCTATTGAACAATTAGATCTGCCTAAAATAGAATCAATTTTATTTAAATTAACTGATAATAAATTAAAAAAAGACCCAAACAATAAAGGAGTAATGTCACAAAATGGAATTATTAAAACTTTTCGCGACAATGATTCTCGCCATTATTTTATTACCAGAGATGATCAATCACTCAACGAATTATTGAGACAGCCTCAAAAAATGTTAGACAGCCTTAGTCTAAGAGGTAAACCAAAATTTGAAACACTTAGTCCTATTCACTTTAGATTTGAAAGTCAATCAAACCCAACTAAAGTTGATTGTTCTATTATAAGTTCCGGAGCATATTATACGTCTATTGGATCGAGTTCTCTTGTCGTTTTTGAGCAACAAAATTTTGACCAACAATTATCAACACATACAGAAAAAATATTTGACAGACAAACAACAATTGATAAACCAAAACAATTAAGAGAATTATTACTTAAAGGGTTTATCAGAACATATAGGTTGTTAAGTAAAATGGAAAAAAATGATTACCCAACCATCGCTTATATTGTAACCGCTATTAGAAATGAACAAGTTATTGGATTAATAAAATACTTGTCACCATTAGAAAAAGAATCTCTTTTACAATCAGAAGATTATTTAAATAGTTTTCCAAAACCAACAAGAGATGATTGCTTCCAAGCTATTTTAAGTTTAAAAAATTTATTTACAAATTTTTACAATAGATATCAACAATTATTTAGCGATGATGTTTTCAATTCATTTGTTAGTAAATCAAAAAATATCATTGATTCATACCAAAATTCGGCTTTATGAAAGCTCAAATAAATAACAGTTTTTTTAATAAAAAGTCTATTACTTCAATCTACTATAAAAATACTGACAATCTTCAAGTTCGATTAAATTCATGGAAAAAATTTGGACAAACCAAGATAACTCTCGACGATTGGGTTATTAATCACTTACTGCCTGATTTTAAACTAGATAGTCAATATTTAGATATTGGTTGCGGGACTGGAAATTTAATTTCTAAAATAAAAAAAATATTAAAAAACAAAAATATTTATGGAGTAGATATTTCCCCAGCCATGGTACTTGAAACACAAAAAAAAATTTTAAAAAAGAATCATAAAAACATAATAGTAGGAGATATCGAAAATCTTGACTTTCCTAACAATACATTCAATATAATCACCGCAAATTTTATTTTTCATCATGTTCCTCATATAAATAAAGCTATAAAAGAAACAAAACGTGTTTTAAAAACAAACGGAGTGATATTAATTACAAGCTATGAACCATCAATTAATACTGGTTTAAACAAAATTCATTATGAATCTTTAAAGGAATTAGATTTTCCTCAAAAAATGTTGAATACCGCAGTTTATACTAGATTTTCTTCAAAAAAAGCTCTTTGTATTTTCAAAAAATATTTTTCAAAAATAGAAATTTTAAATTTTAAAAACGACCTTATATTTCCAAGTATTAAATCAGCAATGGATTACTATCAAAGTGGCATGATGTTTAGAAACTCAAATGGAATTCTTGACCCAGACATATCAAGTGATATGTGGTCACAACTAATTTCAATAATGACTGAAAAAATCAAAAAAATAATAAACCAAAAAGGTAAGTTTGTTTCACCAAGTAATATTATCGGATTTAAATTACGAAAATGAAAAAAATCCAAAAATATAATTGTGCTATTATCGGCCTTGGAAATATTAGTAAATACTATATTAAAGCGATTATTAATAATAAATATTTAAATCTAATTAAGATTTGCGACCAAAACAGTCTAGTTAAAAAACAAATTAGTTCTCAACATGAATTAAAAGATATTTCTTTTTGTAAAAATTACCAAGAAATTTGCAACGACAACAATATCGACTTAGTTTTTATTACTACCCCAAACGATTCACACTTTCAAATAACCCAAAAGTGTCTTTTATCTAAAAAACATACAATAGTTGAAAAACCATTGGCTTTATCTAGTATTCAAACTGAAGAACTCGTAAACCTCGCCTATAAACAAAAAGTTTTACTTATGACTGTTTTTCACCGAAGATACAACAAATATATTAAAGATTTAATTAAAAACAAAAAGAAAATTAAAATTATCTTTGCTAGATATCTGGAAAACATCAATGATCATTCTAATGGTCAAGATTGGTATTTAGACAATAATAAATCAGGTGGAGGCTGTGTTTTGGACAATGGTATAAATGTCATTGATGTCATTAGACATATAGTTGGAGAAATAAAAATAAAAAATGCTTTTATAAGTTATAAAAATAAATTAGACAAAAACGCCTTCATTGAATTTATATTCAAAAACGGTAGGGGATTTATTCATTTAGACTGGTTTTATAACGGTGAGGTAAAAGATATAAATTTATTTACTCAAAAAGGAGAAATCTTATATCGCGATTTTTTGAAAGATAGTGTTGGATTTAAGACAAATTTATATCAAGAATACGAATCGGCTATTTTAGATATTGTTAATTGTTTAAACAAAAAAAAATACCATCAAGATACCGATTCTATAACTGCAATTAAATTAGTAGAAAAAATATACAATTTAGCCAAATATAACGAATAATTGACATATTTGTTAAGAAGTTGTATCATACCTCTCAATATATGCAAGATCAAGAAAGATATTCAAAATCTGTTGAAGATTCAAGACATTTTAGTACAGACATATTTCCGCGAGAAACATATCCAAAAACCGAAACAAATTATCAGACTCTATTAAGACCAGAATTCAAAATAGATTATGTAACACCAATAAAACCAACCTTTCTATTGTTAGAACAAGTTGATATTCCCCAATCATTAGATCAAAAAATATCTATTCAGGCTGCTATTGGTAAAGTTAGGAAAAAAGGAAGTGTTTCCTTTGTCACTATCGAAACAAGCGATAGTACCTCCTCTTTACAAGCAATTATTGAAACTCCAAAAGGAGAAGTCAGAGACCAATTCCAATCATTAGACTTAAAAGAAGGATCTATTATAAGAATCGAAGGTATTTTTTCAAGAAGACCACAAGAAAATATAAAAAATACTAATGATGATAATTTATTTGATCAATACGAATTAAAGTCGACCCCTTCAGATATTAAAGTCCTTTCTCAAATAGAAATAGCAAAAACAGGATTAAGGTGGGAAGATGCTATGAAAGGCCATCTCAACTCCGAAGATTATGGTGAAATAATACGTTTACCAGAATTTAAAAGAATAATGACCTTACGTAGCTCGATCAAAGATACATTTTTAAATTATTTTAAACAAAAAGGATTTATGTCTATTGATGTATCTTCTTTAACTAGCTCCATATCAGAAAGTGGTGCCGAAGTGTTAAGTGTTAACTCTAGAGCCGGAGAAATGTCTTTAATCCAAAGTCCACAACAAATAAAACAAATTATGGCCGGGATACTTGGAAAAGTCGTTTGGGTCGGACAAGCATTCAGAAACGACCCTTCAGCAACAGCCCACCATTTAACCGAATTTACCGGAATGGATACAGAATTCCAAATATTAACTAATGACAAAAGAAGCGGAATGATGTCTGTAATGAATGAATTACAAGGCGTAATAACTGCGTTAATCAATGAAATTAATACTGACTCAAGAGTTTTTATTGATAACAATACCACTCCTCCAAAACCAATTACAGGTTCTTTCCCGGTTCTAAAATTTGAGGAAGCCATAAAAATAGCCAAAACTAGCGAATTCGACAGAAAAGCTGAAAAAATAGTGGCCCAATATATTGAGCAAACGACTGGTTCTGAGTTTTATTTTATAACTGACTTCCCTGACAAAGAAAAACCATTTTATACTGATGTAGTTGAAGACGATACTGAACATACATATAGTTTTGATCTTATATATCGTGGGGTAGAAATTTCTAGTGGTGGACTTAGAGTAAACGACCCGTCTATTCTTAAAAGAAGATTAATCGAAAAAGGATATAATCCTAAAGATTTTGTTTCATATTTAGATAATTTTTCTAGAGGTACAGCCCAGACAGGTGGCTTTGGTATTGGTCTAGAAAGATTTATTGCTAATTCTCTTGGTGGAATAAATGTTAGACTTACAATACCATTTCCAAAAACATCAGATCTAATTTTAGGATAAAAAAATGATTAAACTTTGTGATTTATCACAATCTAAAAAAATATATAAAATAATCACCCAAGTTATAGATAGTGGGGTGTTTATAAAAGGCCCAAAAGTTGAAGAATTTGAATTAAAATGGGCCCAAAAATGCCAAATGAAATACTGTGTTGCCACCGACAGCGGATCAATGGCTCTAGAAATTTTGTGTCAAATTTTAAAACCAAAAAGTACTTTTCCTTGGACATATAAAGCTGTTTGGAATGCTATGGATAGAATTATTGGATCACATCAATTTAATGAAAAAGATCCTGATATTTACGCCCACCACTTACACGACCAAAAACCAAATTATATTCCAATGATAGAAGACTGTTCTCATTGTCATGGATATAAACCTGTTTCAGAGAATGCAATTTTTTCTTTTTATCCAACCAAAATTTTAGGTGCCTGTGGCGACGCTGGTTCAATTGTCACTAATAATAAAGATATTTATTTACAGTCAAAATACTTAATTGATCACGGTAATTTTGGAACCAATGGACGCATGGACGAAATCCAAGCAGCCATTTTAATAGAAAAATTAAAAAATTTAGATAATGAAAATATTATTAGAAAACAAATTGTTGATTTATATGATTCAGGATTAAATATAAAAACCCCAGGATCATTTCATTATGTTTATGCTATTAAAGGAAGTCAAGATAAATTAGAAAAACTCAAAATAAAAGGTATCGAAAGTAAATTTTATTACAACGAAGAATATATGGCATTACCATTATATTCAAAATTAAAATCATCAGAAATTAAGGAGGTAATAGAATGCGTTCAGCAATTATAGGTAACGGTTTTATAGCCCAAAAACATAAAGAGGCTATAAAAAAAATGGGGTGGGATTATATTGGGGCTTATGACATTCTCCCATCACGCAGTGAAATTAATTTCAAAGATTTAGAGAAAGCAGACATAATCCACATTTGTACCCCAAACGCTTTTCATATTCCCTATATAGAGCAATTTAAACATAAAAAACTAATCGTCGAAAAACCAATTTCTATTAATTTAGATAACATTCCAGACATTGATGCTTGTGTTTGTTTCCAAAGACGTTTTGATAAACAAGCAATAAAGATGAAAGAGCTTTGCGATAAATTGAAACCAAATAAAATTATCGCAAATATTTTTGTCCCCAGAGACAATTTTTATTGGGAGTGTTGGAGGGGTGACATTAGTTATTCTGGAGGTGGAGCTTTAATGAATATTGGAATACATTATATAGATTTATTACAATGGTGGCTTGGAAACAATTGTAAAATTATCGAATCCAAAATAGGCTTTTTTAATAGGGTTATAGATGAATCTTCTTATGTCAAATTATTATTTGGTAAAACAGAAGTGATATTACATTTAAATGCCAGACACAACCAAAGAAAAATAGAATATATTGCTTTTTGGCAAGAAAAATATTTCTTATACGATACTGACGAGGCGACTCATTTTGAACTTTTTGATGGATGGACAAAAGGGAATTACGTTAATACTAAAGAAGCACAAAAAAGTCTTAAGCTCATACTTGATATCTATGAGATGGATAAAATAAACAAAAATAATCTACAAATTCATAAATAATTCCATTCTAATAAGCTATTCGATTAAAATTTGGTCAATTAAATACAACTTAGATTAGAGAGTCTTAACCTTTTAAACCATCTAATTAGGATAGTGTTATGGTCTCTTAAAACAATTTTACTAAAAAAATTAACAACAAGAGAAAAGAATTATTCACTCAAATACCCCGTTTAATCTAAACCTAACAATATTTGTGAACCCACAATCCCAAATTTGGAACCCTTATTTGAGTCTCTAATTAAAACCTACTATAGTCTAATTGAGCTTGGATTTACCAAAATAATAAGATTTTAATCTTAAATTAATCTAGTAACTTCATTATCCAAAAACATTAAAGTCTCCTCTTTTAGAGATTTTCGGATTTTATTAAAAGTTTCTACTGGTAAAAGTGTATTCAAATCTTGATCAATTAGTGTTTGATTGACTTTTTCGTTTACAAAATTACGAAGATAAATAAAATATTCTTTAACTGACATTCCAGTCCTTTCAATTATTATCTGTTCGCTAAATTTTAGATTTTTTAAGAAAAAATAATGGATATCATATATATCTCGACCAGCAATTGTTTTTTTTCGATCATAACGATCTTTAACTGTAACCAACTTGTTAGAAAAAATACTTTCTTGATTCTGACAATTAACTGTCCGATTAATTTCTGGTAAAAATACTGGCGTATAAACATTCGACTTAACAATAAAATTAAGAGCATCAATTTTGAGCGTGTTTCTTTGGTTTGGTGAATTTTGGTATTTAAGAAAAAATTCCAAAGCTTTTTGGC